>CAYFTD010000450.1:0-2083 GCA_964345915.1 uncultured archaeon | reverse complement strand
GACTAGAGTTCTGACATTGAGTTTCCTTGCCTGGATTATCTCAGGCACGTCGACATGGCTGCCTGGAAACACTAGAACTTGCCTAACTTCGTCGTCTAGGTCGCCCGTGAAAGTGACTGCGTCGATCCCTAGCTTCTCAACCAGGTAGTTTGCGAATCGCGAGTGATTCATGACGATTGGAGGATTGCATAGTCTACCAGCAGGGACCATCTCATCTAGATCGCCTAAGATCACGAAGTTTCCAGTCCTGTCAAGGCCAAGAGTTTCAACCAAGGCATCGCCAATCCCATCTCTTGCGCATATCCATGGGCCACCGAGTGTGTAGCTTGAGATGTAGTTCTTGGTGAGCAGTCTTATCCTAATCAAGTCTTGACCTGAGATTCTGTCAATGGCGAATGGAAAAAGAGGTCTATGTGTGATTAACAGGTTAGCCTTGTCCTGTGACGCCTTTGTTACCACTCGACCTGATGGATATGTCGCAATAACAATCCTGTTTATGGTCGTCTTTTCCTGTTCGCTCTCAGACTGAGGACCGATTTCCACTCTGTTCTCGAGTCCTTTGAAAACTAGACGCGGCGGTGCAATGGTGTCGAAATACTTCACTATATCAAGGAGAGTGGTCACCTGAATCGCCTCATACTGGTAATCGGGCAAGCAGAGCCATCAACGTGACGTGTGTCCAAATTGCTGCTTGCTTTGTAAGGCGTACAGAACCACCCAAGTCTTATTCTTTGTCATGGGATTGAATCGGTAACAGAATTAGATACAGTCATTCCTACTCGTCTTCAATCTCTTCATCGTAGGTGTACAGGTCCGCAAGTTCGGGATCGATTTCTGGTTCTTCCTCGATGACCTCTAACTCGGGTTCCTTCTTCCTCTTTGGCTTCTTAGGTTTCTCTTCCTTCTTAGGCTTCTTGGCCTTCTTTTTCTCTTCAACGACTATAGGGTCAGCGACCTCGTCGATAATCTCGAGTTCTGGTTCATCCTCGATGATTTCTAGCTCAGGTTCTTTCTTCTTCCTTGGTTTCTTGGCCTTCTCTTTCTTCTCCTCTCTCACAATCGTTGGCCTAACGACGACAGGCTTCCTTGATGAGCAAAGCTCGGCCCGAGCCTTGCGAAGCTTTCGCATTCTCCTAGAGTCCACTTGCTGCGGGTTTTGTCTCTTCCTGAGTCTGATTATCTCACGTTTCGCAGCTTTCTCTTTGCTAACCATGGACTATCACCTTCGCCTTCTTCAGCGAGCCCCCTGATGTACTTGTTATAACTGTGTCGGAGAAGCGACACCGAACGAGAGAGGAAGGCTTTTTCTCTGAAGATGGTTCTCGGACGAGGAGATACTTGGAGCCTGCTGAATGGAGTGTAGGTCTGGATGAGCAAATCAAGGCGAGAGCAAGTTGTGAGCATCCGTGTTAGACTTAGCAGGGATACTCTGAAGCGGCTTGACAGAATGGCAGGAGAGAGGGGAAGGCAGAAGTTCATTGAGGATGCAGTTCTATGGCGACTCGACAAGGAGATTCCTCCGCTGGTCCACGAGCTTGCCGAGGAGGTCAACCAGCTCAAGATTCGAGTGGAGCATCTTGAAGGAATGCAGTCGACGAGTGTGTTCCTAGGTGGGCTGAATGAGGTAACAAAGACCCAGGTATGCCGAGATGATCTGGATAGAAGGATTCTGGCGTATCTTCTCCAGTATGAGGGCGCCTCTACTCCCGAGCTTGCTGAACGCTTGCTAAAAGATTCAAGCAAGCGGAAGACCATACACGTACGAATCACCAAGCTGAATGAGCGTGCCAAGGAGGCACTTGGCAAGTCAGTACTCTCGTTTGAGAAGGGAGAGGTAAAAGGTAAGCGCGGCGCTTGGTGGCTGACAGATGGAGCTTTGATTGCAGATTGATTCTATGCGAGTCCTAGGACACGGATATAGATGATCTAGAGCAAATCTTTAAAGAACCGCCCAAGGTGGATGCTTGGGGCCGTAGTCTAGCATGGATAAGGCACCAGCCTCCGGAGTTGGGTATCGCCGGTTCGAATCCGGCCGGTCCCGCCATCAATTCACCTTCTCTCACCCCCTACTTGGTTCAATCTG
>CAYFTD010000449.1:0-1764 GCA_964345915.1 uncultured archaeon | reverse complement strand
TTACCAAAGAGAGATATCTGACCTTTGCTTCAGAATCAGACGCTTCGGTCATAGCCTAGTGATGCTGTAAGAACGAGCAGATATAACTTGTCTGAACATCATGTGAAATCTAGGATTCCGGTTTGTGATATCACGCTGATTTCGGAGCTCTCATCAATCGTGTAGCCAATGAGTTCATTCAGATTAGCCACAGAGAAAGACTCCTCAATCCGAGTTACCAGTAGAGGTCCTTTCATCGCTACCACTGTTCCTAGCAACTGGAGGCCGTCCAGCTGCACTCCTCGAGAACGCCACAAGTGAGGCTTTGCTGTCAACCCGTTCATACCATAGAATCGAGAAAGGTCTACGAGATTCATCTCGTGTGTTATCCCGGGCCGGTGCACTGACACGAGAAAATCTTGCCCAACTGACTCAGACTCTTCTGCACTTAGCTGCTCTAGGAGGAACGACGTCTTTCTTTCGGTGCGCACTTGCCTGGTGACTCTTGGACTCATACTTAATGCGTGTTCAAGTTGCCTCGCCTTACGACCGCCCTTCACTTCAACTATCATAATTCCGAAGTCTGCACCCTGCTCAACCCATCTGGTTACAAGTCTACGCTGGCTTGAAACACCTACCTTGAGTGTCTTGTCATTAAAGATGGCCAAGTAGACTGCGTACTCTGCTTCGTTACACCGATTCACCCGATCCTCTGTCGCAGCACATTCTCTGCCGTCACATCGTATGCACGGGTCCATTACGTCCATGGCTCTGCAAGGACCACACCGACGCTTCCCATGTTTGACGATGGCTCCTTCAGGGCACTTACTTTGGCGGCCTGTGGATTGGACGCTGCCTATACATCTTCGAGGACCCCTAATTGTCCAAGCGATTGATTTCCCCGGACTGAGCGGCATGAACCGAGGCTCGTCTGACTCCTCGACCCATCCAACGAGACCAGTTTCATAGGTTTCCGAACTCTGAGGTTTCCATTGAACATCAATCAAATGCATACGCAAGGACCTCAGAACAGTGCTATCCGGGATGTTCCTGTCCCCATCCACTTGACGCCTTCGATATTTAGATCAGCGTCACACTTTGGACAACGGCCATTCTCGTTTAGATGGTTCTTCTTGAGATAGACCGAAAACCGTTCTACCGCTCGGTCACCACATTCCGGGCAGTATGTGTTCTCATAGTCATGACCGGCAACATTCCCGGAGTAGACAAAGTCCAGTCCGGCATCCCTTGCTATGTTGATGTGTCTCTCCAGAGTTGAGGCTGGTGTTCGAGGCAAGTTTGTGACCTTGAACGTGGGTGCGAAGGCGATTATGTGAAGAGGAGTTCGCGGGCCGAGGTTCTCCACTGTCCATTCGGATAGATGTTGCGTGTCTTCCTCAAAGTCCCCAATCTCCGGAATGATCAGATTAGTGATTTCAATGAAGATGCCTCTTTCTTTCATCCGAAGGAGGGAGCTGAATATTGGTTCAACCTTAGGAACGCTCATGTATTTCTGGCTGAACTCCTTGTTGGCACTCCCTTTGAGGTTCACTGAAGCCGCATCGAGATAGGGGGATATGTAATCAATGGCTTCAGGAGTCATGTAGCCGTTTGTCACAAAGGTGTTGAACATTCCTCGCTCCTTTGCAATACGTGCAGTGTCATAGGCTATCTCCATGAAGATGGTAGGTTCAGTATAGGTGTAGGTCATGCCTTGGCAGTTGTACTGTTCGGCCAAGTTGACAATCTCTTCTGGAAGTAGAGTCTGACCAACAGGTTTCTCAC
>CAYFTD010000448.1:0-4877 GCA_964345915.1 uncultured archaeon | reverse complement strand
CCAGCCGCAAAATGACGCTCCTCCATGTATTGTTGAGCTTTGAGGTGGTCCATTCTGTCGATTGCCTG
Organism: uncultured archaeon; assembly: GCA_964345915.1. Taxonomy (GTDB): domain Archaea; phylum Asgardarchaeota; class Thorarchaeia; order Thorarchaeales; family Thorarchaeaceae; genus SMTZ1-83. The sequence goes on along the minus strand of CAYFTD010000448.1, from coordinate 4,809 downwards.
TTCGTCGTCTTTGCCGAAGTTCAAGTATGCCTTCTCTACGGCCGTAGAAATCAGGAGGAGATCAGCACCCAGTCCGGTTGCCAAGAGGCTTGAAGCACGGTCCTTGTCTATGACGGCGGCAACACCTTGAAGGTGTCCATCCTTATCTGCAACGACAGGAATACCTCCACCACCGACTGCATATACAATGATCCCGTCTTCGGTTAGATTCTTTATCGCCGGCAATTCCACTATCTCGCGTGGAATCGGGGAAGCTACCACTCTCCGCCAACCCCTACCTGAGTCCTCTTTGATCTGCCAGTCTTCATCCTTTGCTCGTTTCTTGGCTGTCTTCTCGTCCATAAACGAGCCAATTGGTTTGGCGGGATTCTGAAACGCAGGGTCGTCACTGTTGACTCTGACCTGTGTCACCAGGCTAGCAACATGCTTTGTCATTCCGCGTTTACGAAACTCGTTGTATAGAGCTCGCTGAATCATATACCCGATTGCACCTTGTGTGTCTGCACCGCAATAGTCGAGAGGCACAGGATGCAATTCATGTAGGGCCAATTCTGATCTGCGTAGGATGAATCCCACTTGGGGGCCATTCCCCGAAGTGATGACGACATCCCATCCTTCCTCAATCATGTCTGCAATGTGCTTGCAGGTTTCTGCAGTCGCTGCGTATTGGTCAGGTACAGTCTTCCTCTTCTTGTCCTTGATTAGTGAGTTTCCACCGATTGCCACAACGGCCTTCTTCGTCATTGTTATCATCCCGAATAAGTGGAGGTCACTTGAGGGACACTATTCCTAATAAAACAGAATGGTTGAATCAGCTGATGGACTGTGATGCAAGGTAGGCTGGTTTCCTATGCATTAAGGCCCTGCCCGGATTCATCCTTATTCGTCTTTAATCTCTAGCAGCCATTCATCTGAAAAGGCGGTTTCCATTTCAGCGGCCCCGAAGACTGTCTTCCCAGTCATGCCGTCGACAAGAGTCTTGGTTCGAAGCAGAATCTTGCGGTCTTTCTCTGTCAGGGACTTCAAGTACTCCATTGCCTTGTCCAACAACTCCTCGTGTTCAAAGATCCTGTCAGCAAGACCAATCTCCAGAGCCTCTTGAGCAGGGACTGTCCTCGTAGAAAGAAGGAGATCCTTTGCTCTTGCAGGTCCAACTAAGTGCAGTAGATTCGATGATGCCCCGGCGCCTGGAAAAACGCCAAGTTCGACCTCAGGAAATCGAAATGAAGCACTAGATGAAAAGAACCTCAAATCACATGCGACAGCCACCATCGCGCCAAACCCTATCGCATGCCCATTAACAGCGGCCAGAGTGATGCAAGTATTAGCTTCCTTCAACTTCTTCATTGCCCCCTCAAGTAGCTTGAAGAAGTCAGCTTTCCCCTGCCCCTTCAGGCCCATCATCATCTCAAGATCGAAGCCTGCAGTGAATGCTTTCTCCCCCACTCCAGTGAATATGATTCCAGCAATATCGGGGTCGTTGGTCAATAGTCCGACTTGCTCGTCAAAAGATATGAGCATCTCATAGGTCACCGAGTTCAGCTTCTTCGGTCTTGAGATAGTTACGGTGGCAATCGGGTCAGTCCTTGTGACTATGATTTCTCCTTCCATTCAAACACAGGACCGAATTTGGACCGATTCCTTTTTCGGACTTCTGGAATATAGGCTTTCGCACAAGAACAGGCGCCTAAAGAGCTCCTGAACGGACCATGAGATTAGTTACGCGACTCGTAGTCCTCAATGGCCTTTCGCAGGCCATCAACAGCCAAAGTGCTACAGTGCATCTTCTGAGGTGGCAGACCTTCAAGAGCATCTGCAACCTGCTGTCTCGTCATTTCCTTGGCATCGTCGATGGTTTTCCCAATCGCCATTTGAGTCGTCATCGAAGAAGTAGCAATTGCAGCAACGCAGCCAAACGTTTCCACCTTGATGTCAACCAAGATGTCGTCCTCGACCTTGATGTAGACTCTCATGAGATCTCCACAGACAGGATTTCCAACAGTACCCACACCGTCAGGATTCTCCATCTTCCCCATGTTCTGAGGATTCTTGAATTGGTCCATCACTTTGTCGCTATACATCTGCGTTGCCTCACTGCTCGCTTCTCGTTCGTGATTTAAACTGTTCCAATCAGGCCTTCACCACTCATCCTCCGGAGCCTCATGATCATGGTCATGATCGCCTGACATGAATGCCTCATAGTTGCCTCCGCGCAATGGGCTAAACTCTCTTAGCCTCTCAACGACGGGTATCAGAATCTCAACGAAGTTGTCGATTTCCTCTGTGGTGTTAAATCGAGAAAATGACGCCCTCACTGAACCGTGGGAGATCTGAGGTGGCAGGCCGATGGCCTTGAGAACATGACTCCCCACAAGTGTCTTTGAGGAGCATGCTGACCCGGTGGAAACAGCATAGCCCTCCATGTCCAGGTGGACTAGAATGGCCTCTCCCTCTATCTGCTCTATTACCATGCTGAATATGTGCGGGACTCTCTGCTCTGGATGTCCGGTGAACCGAAAGTCGGTCAGTTTCTCTGCAATTCTTTTCTCCATATGTCTTCTGAGGGACTCCAGATACGCGCTTTCCTTGGCTTCACAAAGCTGCACGGCTTTTGCAAACCCGACAGCAGCAGGGATGTTCTCGACTCCAGGCCGAAGTCTTCGTTCCTCGTCCCCACCTTCCAGCACTCTCACGATTCTAGTCTTCCGCCTGATGAATAGCGCTCCCACTCCCTTCGGGCCGTGAATATGATGTCCGTCAATTGTGATGAGGTTCGCACGGATCGATTCAGTATCGATCGGGACTCTCATGTAGGTATGAGTGGCATCAGTGTGGAACATGATGTCGCGTTCTTCTGCTATTCTCGCTACCTCTTCAATCGGTTGAACGGTTCCGATCTCACCATTTGCATGTTGCACGGAAATCAGGCTTGTGTCTTCTCTTATGGTTTCAAGTAGTTCGTCGATACTGATCAGACCGTGCTCATCCACGTTGAGGTACGATATGTCATACCCAGCATCAGCGAGTCTCCGGCATGAAGCCAGGACTGACTGTGTTTCGATGGGTGTCGTGATAATGTGGCGTCCTCTCTTCTTGTTCGCTAGGGCTGTACCGCGGATTGCGAGGTTGTTTGATTCTGTGGCTCCTGACGTGAAGACAATGGCCCTAGGGTCGGCGTTCAACGAGTCAGCGATTGTCTTCCTTGCATTCTCAAGTCCGGTCAGTGCAGCCACATCTCTAGAGTGACTGAGTGAGAGACCGGCCGTGCCAAAGTGCTCCCTGAAGTACGGAAGCATTGCCTCGATTACGCGTTCGTCCACTTGAGTTGAATTTGCGTTGTCGAAGTAAGCCAAGCTCCTATGCTCCCTTTTCGCATGCATCGCAGTCCTGGTGCACTCCTTCACAGTGTTCGCGATGAATGTCACACAGGACGCCAGCGTCTCTCAGGACCGTAATTAGCCGGTTTATTTCTCTTGTTGTAGTTTCATAGGAACGGTCGGTGACTTTGCCTCTGCTCCAAGCATCTATGATAGCATCTGCGGACTTGAGAATCTCAGGCTTCATACTCTCCGGTATCTTCACTTGATCTCCTCTTGACCTCTTGGGCTTGGTCTTCTTGTCGAGCATGTACTGAGTCACAGCAGGCTCAGTTACTCCGAGCATCTTTGCGATGTTCTTCTGGGCCAGGCCTCTTTCAAACTTCATTTGCTTGGCAAGCTCCCTTCTGATCGCCGGGAGCACGTACCACACTTCTACTTCCTGAGGCATCAACCACTTCCTAACCTTTCGCTGCTTTGGCTTGCTTTCTGACATTCAGAGGACCCCTCGTTCGCAATAGTTCATTCACAATAGTGAAGAGAATCGCCTAATAAGCATGTTGCCCGTGGCACCGAATTTGTGGTCACAAGTATCCAATAGGTGCATAGAACGAGTTAAGAGGCTACAGGCCTGGAAGCCCTTCGGTGCTAGAGATTGGACTCTGAAATCCTCTCTCATGTTGCTCAAATCATTTCTGAGTCTGAATACCTGATTGCACTGACTGGTGCAGGCATCTCGAAGGAGTCAAACGTACCTACATTCCGGGGAGAGGACGGTATGTGGAGGAACTACAATGCCATGGAGTTAGCAACACCCTCTGCTTTTGCACGTAATCCCGAGCTTGTCTGGGAATGGTACTCTTGGAGACAGGGACTGATAGCTGAATGCAAGCCAAATCGTGCTCACTCAACGTTGGCGACGTGGGAGGAAAGAGGTATCCTCAATCACGTGATAACACAGAACGTGGATGGACTTCACAGGAGAGCAGGCTCCGCGAAGGTACTAGAGGTCCATGGAGATCTTTGGGCGACAAAGTGTACAGAGTGCTCACACCATGGTAGACTTGACGCACCAGCCGATGGAGTTCCGAAGTGCCCTGAGTGTGGGAGCAAACTACGGCCGGATGGCGTATGGTTCGGCGAGAGTCTTAACCGAAACGTTATGATGAGTGTATATGCGGAACTCGAACGTGCAGATGTCTGCTTGGTGATCGGAACATCGGCGCTTGTACAGCCTGCTGCTTCATTTCCGCTCATTGTGAAACAGTACGGAGGAAAGATACTGGAGTTCAACGTAGAAGAAACTCCACTGTCACGAATTGTTGATGTGCATCTATCGGGGAAAGCCGGGGAAACCCTATCACGAATTGACTCTCTTCTGTAGAGAGAATCTTGTCTGCCATTGGGGAACAGATAAATGTCGGCTTCAGCGGGTCCCAAGAAAGAGGAGAGGCCACGTGAAGGTGCTGCTTACGGGAGCCACCGGCTTCAT
>CAYFTD010000447.1:0-6947 GCA_964345915.1 uncultured archaeon | reverse complement strand
CCCCAGAAGCTGAAGATACTGCTCGGCTCCATCATCAGTCCTGGAAAGCAGATGATTGAGTACCGTCGAGAAGAAATGGTAGGGCTTGATGATCCGCTATTCACATTCAAGTACACGCTACGCTTCATGCGATTGGTGAGGTTCGAAGACGCTGTTTTTCCGGAGAAGCTTCAATTCCCTGTGTTCGTTGGTGTCGGCGACTCGGATGAGCACTTCTCCGTGGAATCAGTCAGGGCGCTCTTCGAGTCAGTCCCCACTGAATCAAAGGAGTTCTTTGTCGCCAAGGGAGCGAAACATGCTGAGTTCCCGGACGGAAGCTGGGATTCTCTTTTCAGTTGGGTGGAGAGCAACTTCGACTAACAAAGGAATGTTGCTTCATTCTTCACCAGAGTGGAGAATCTCCTCCAGCCAGATATCTCCCTGTCGACGGAACTTTGCGTTTGAGTAGCTAACGTAGGTACTAGTGGACTTGGCAAAGGAGGCTTCTCCGACTCTCTCAGAGACTCTTTCAGCATCTCTGAGTGTGTCGGTCACAAAGTTGGCGAATACAACGGGCTCCGAAGCTGAAACATATGGTTCCCAGAACTCCATGGGGAATTCTTTCCACAACCAATCTACAACATCTTGCCCAGAAACTTCGGACTCTTCATAATGGATTCTAACTAGGAACTGTGTCTGCTCACCGGTACTCATGTTCCATCTTGTTCTGAATAGGAAGGCTCCACTCTCGACGAGCTCCACTATCGCTCTCCGGGCCCTCCTCGTTGTGATTCCAGCGTTCCTAGCTACATCCTGACTTGCCATTCGAGGGTCCTTCTTGAGTTGCTTGAGGACTCTCAGATGCAACTTCGTCAATTCTAGACTATTTCCTCTCTCCCACAGAAGATTGTGAATCTCAACTCTCTCAACCCCATCAAGTCCTCGAATATGCTGTCCTACTTCCGACAGTTGTCGTAGACCGACATACCATCCAATTGCGTAGTATGTGCCACCCTCAGTGCTCACAATCTTGCTCACATGATGGAAGACTGGAGTATTGCCAATCTGATTCATGAGCTCAGGTGAGTTCTCTGAACCGTCGCATTGGACAAGTGCGAAGACCAGATTAGCATTCATCATTGCTAATGAGGGCAGGACTCGGTATCCTATAATGACTCCACCATCCAGAAGTTTCTGGACTCTCTTCTTGACAGCATTGGCTGAAATGCCGAGGTTGGAGCCCAAATCCTGATACGTTGTTCTACAGTTTGTATTCAACATCTGGATGATCTTCTTGTCGATTATGTCCAATTCCAGTCCTCTCTTCTAGCTGCACATCGATGCCTGGATTCTCTCTTCTATGTTTCGAAATCAGTGCACACTCTGACCACGCATCCTAGCTGAGAAACGGCATGTGTGTACCATGTCATCCATATTGCTGCACTGTCGCCTAATTATCGGAGAAGCATACTCTTCAGTGGAAGAAAGGTCTCTATGGCCACAAACCTTCTTTGGTCAACATCTCCTCAAGCCGGAACCGCGTTAGAGGAGTGAGAATCGTAGCCGAGTAGTAGATCATTGTGTTGAGCGATGCTACGCCAGGATAATCCCGGATTGCCTTCGTAATTTCCTCGATCTCAAGCAAGTGGTCAACCATGAACACGCTAAACATCACTGCTTCAATCGCGGAAACATGCGAATAGAAGTACTCCACTGGATATGCTTGGCGGAGTTTCTCCTCGATATCGTCTGTTTTGGCCTCCTGAGAGTCGTATTCAATCCTCGCGATGAAAGCCATGCTGTCCCCTGCATTTGGGTTCCAGTAGAATGAGAAGTTGAAAGACTCACTCTCAACAAGCTCATTGATGATTTTCCTGACCCTTCGTGTTGTTAGCCCCGAGTTTCTCGCGATGTCATTCACTGACATCCTAGGGTCACGTAGCAACCATGGCATCACGCGAAGTTGGAGGGAGCCCAATTCCATCTTTGACCCAAGATCGGCCATTGTAGGATGTACCTTCACGTCAATGACACCCTCAACCTTTCGAATGAAAGAACCGAGCTCTAGAAGTCCGGTAGCTCCAATGAAGTAAGCGTGGAGGACATAGTCGCCAGTAGTCAGTGGAAGAACTACGTATATCATAGGATTGTCGCCCAGAGTCTCAACAAACTGTCTCTGGTCTTGCCTGCCGTCAGTCTTCACCTCAATGAACGCAAACTGAGCGTCAATCATTGCAGGCATTATGTCGAAGAGCCATCCCTGTATGAACCCACCATCAACGAGCCTCTCAACTCGCTTCTTCGCCGCGTTTGCACTGACTCCAAGCTTCTCCCCCAGGTACTTGTAGGTGCTACGGCAGTTGATTCCGAGTTCCTGCCAGAGCCTCTTGTCAATCTCGTCCAACTGTATCGCCACGTGAATCCAGCTTTCTCGACCGACACTCTCGCTCTGTCTAATAAGTGAGATGACTTTGATTCACAAAACCTGAGTCACAAGCCTGTTCATAATTCACAATACGTCAACGCAGGGCGGGTGCACACTCGCGCGTCGTTCAAGTTAAGTACCTGTACACCCTCTCCATATTGAATGGTGAAACCCATGAGAACGGGAGAAGAGTATCGCCAGAAGTTATTCGAAATGAAGCCGAACATCTTTATTGATGGAGAGAAGGTCGGGCGCGATGACCCAAGAATGCAGGGTGTCATAAAGACAATATCTCAGACACTTGACCGGGTTCAGGAACCTGAGTTCAAGGAGTTGCTAACTGCGCAGTCTCATGTTCTTGATGCACCCGTCAATAGATTCACTCATATCCACCAGAGTGTCGACGATCTCCTTCGGAAACAGGAGATGACCAGGAAGATATGCCGATACACTGGAGGCTGCATCTTTCGATGCATGGGCAATGACGCCATGAACGCACTATCAATCATCACTCATCGTACAGAAACAATGACTGGTCGTCCGTACCATCAAAGATTCTTGGAACAGCTCGAATATTGGCAAGAGAACGACATTGTAGGATGCTGTGCACAGACCGATGTGAAGGGGGACAGAGCACTTCGTCCTCACCAACAGGCCGATCCAGACCTGTACCTGCGAGTCGTGGAACACCGAGATGACGGGATCGTTGTCCGAGGGGCAAAGAATCACATCACGGCCGCCGCTGTTGCAGAGGAGATTGTTGTACTTCCGACGCGATTTCTCACTGAAGAAGAAGACCAGTATGCAGTCGCCTTTTCAATTCCAGGTGACTGGGAAGGCGTCAAGCTAGTGACACGCGCATCGAATTTCACACGAGAACGGTTTTCTGCTCCTTATGGAGAGAGTGGTGATGTTGAAAACTTCATCATATTCGATGACGTATTTATACCCAATGACCGGGTCTTTCTGAGTGGGCTTGAAGGAGAACACGCGTTTGGAGGATGGGCGGCGCTGTTATTTGCCCTTTTCCACCGTCACAGCTACACAGGGTGCAAACCGGCTTCCACAGACATCATCATTGGATTCAGTTCCCTGGTAAGTGAATACAGTGGGATTGAAGAGAAGAAGCATGTTCAGTCAAAGCTTGCCGACCTAATTAGCGTAGGTGAGCTTGTCTACGCGGCAGGTATCGCCGCTGCGCATAAGGCTACAAAGGATGACTCGGGTACAATGATACCAGACCCAGTCTTCTGCAATGTTGGGCGAAAACATGCAGGAAAGAATTACTATCATGAACTTGAAACCCTCGCTGATCTGGCTGGAGGACTGCCTGCGACATTGCCCTTGGAGAAGGATTTCTTTGACGAAACGATTGGACCACTTCTACAGAAATACCTCAAGCGAAAGGAGGGTGTTGCTTCCGAGGACATCTACAAGCTCTTTCGGGCACTCTCGGACATGCTATGTTCCCACATTGGAGGAGTCATGGCAGTAGCAGGTCTTCACGGAGGCGGAAGCCCTCAGATGGAGGACATTGCCATACTGAAACAGTACGATGTGGATGAGAGGAAGAAGTTCGCAAAGTTCCTAGCAGGTATCTCTGAAACCTAGAGCATTTCGCTTTGATGTCCCAGACTTCCAATCAGGCTGATAAAAGGAGAATGACGGGCAAGGCCTTCAGGATGCCCGTCTTCACAACTGTTGCCAGTTGCTAGATATGGTCAATGAAGTTCGTTAACGCTAGTACCTGCGTCGTCTGTCACGACCACGATAGCCGCCACCGCCACGACGGTCTCTGCCGCCGTATCCGCCGCCTCTTCCACCGTAGCCACCGCTGCGACCGCCGTAGCCGCCACCGTAGTCTCTGCGACGACGTCGATAATCATCGTGCTCTTCTGCAGACATGTCAACTTCCATGTTGACTTCTTCAATTGCCTCTTCAGCCTCAGCAAGTTCTCCATACTTGCCGATGTTGAGTCGGAGGTTTCCTCTGAAGAGACCAGTGTAGCCATTCTTCAGTGTGTAAGTTGTACCCGCTGAAACTGAATCAATCGTGTCATCCCATAGTGGAACTTGGACTGTTCCGGTTGAGTCGCCAACTACTGCATCCAGTACTCTATGGGTCGCCCCGTCGCTTCGTGACGTGACCTCACGTTCTTCACCTTTCTCAATCACCTTGAAGGCAATTGTGACATTCTTCATTCTTGGCCGCAACTCGGCCACTGTAGCCTCGATAGGCTCTCTGTCGTAACTCATCTTGTATTCTCTCGCTTCTGCGAATTGCAGGTTGCTCAAAACTCGGGTGTTCCTCTGTTGGTGCTGCAATACGGGAATAACCCCTCACTGGACCACGTCTAAGAAGGCGCCTCTTGCTTGTGTACCTGCGGTCTTTAGTCAAAAACCGACGCTTAAGATATTATGCATCCGAAAGATTTTGGGTCATTGCTTCGGAGAATGGGCAGAATCAATAGGTTTAGCTATAGTTATTTGCACGAATGACCGCTACGAAGCAAAGTCCTATGCCGGGAGGCATGACTTGCGTGTGGTTAGGAATGCCGCCACCCCCATAAGAGCAAGGTCATAACCTATAGGAACGGTCTTGGTCTTCCTATTACCACACAACCATGGCAGTGAGATGATAGGTGATGCGCTTTCAAAAACAGAATCTCCTCAAGATCCGAAGTGTCTTGGTCTTCTTTACGCTGACCTTCCTGTTGACTGTTTCTTCAGTAGGCAACGTTACAGTCCATTCGATGGACGCGACTAAAACGATTCTCTCGGACGGAGTGTCCAGGGAGGCGGTTTCACAGCAAGACACAGTGCAATACGTTGACGAGTCTATTGTTGCATACATCGAACCCTATTCCAAGAACGTTACTAGTCCCGGAATTGAAGACCCATCCAACATTGTCGGAGAGGCAGATGGACTCAAGATGACAATGACGTTCTTCTCCAATGTTGAGTATGCAATTTTCAGACTCAATGGTTCAATAGCTAGTGACAGTCTGACGCTCAAGGGATTCGATGATATGGGCGACATTGACACATTGTTCGAGGTCTATGTATGGTCAGACCCCTATACAGAGCCTACGTCGGATGATGTCAATGAAACATTCATTGATGATGACTTCATCATGCTTGGATTCAATAACGTTTCGAACAACGACGTACCACTTTCATACGCGAACTATTCTATTGAGTTTCTCTTGCTTATGGGGAGGTCCACTACTCTCGGTTGGTTCCAGGCTCTTGATGCAATTGAGGTCCACGGATTCACGTCAGTGATGGCGGACGATGGAAAGGACGGAATTCCCGACATCTGGCAATATGGTGATATTGATATCAACCAGGTCAATGCATCAATAGACCTCTTTGGGGACACCTATGCGATCATGGGTCTTGTTGGTACGGCTCTTGGAGGGAGCAGCAATCATGACTTCTTGCTTCCATTTATGAAACTGGGGATTATTGATCCTGTTGATGTACTCGAGGACCATCTCTACGTCATTTGTCAAGTTGAGCTTAAACTGCCGCAGCAATCAGTAACCGACTATCTTCAGTTCCTTGACTCATACGACCTCGTCAATTTCACCTTCATCGTTTCCAATATAACAGTTCTAACTGCAGTAACAGCTGAGTTTGATCGGTTTATCGGTCAAGATGACAGGATTCGAACCTACCACCTCATAGACTACACAGTGGATGGGACCTTCAATCCTATGAGCTACTCAGAGACTTCTGGTCAGATTGATGGTTCCTACAACACGCTTGACGCAGACACCCACACAACCACCACTGCACAAGAGGAATTCGACCTAGATGTCAGTATCGTGCTTGACATTGTAGAGAACGTCATGGATGCAGTCCAGGGCGGAAAGAACCTCGTTGACCAGTTCATGAGCAAGATAATCGGATTCATCCAGGGTAAGATCATGGACGGAGTTGGAAAAGAGCTACTCAAGAAGATCACGAAGAAGGCTCTGAAAAGCGCAATCAAGGCCATATTCTCAATTACAACAATAAAAGACATCATCGTAAAGGGTTCCAAGATTCTTGAGAAGCTAGGCGTAACGCTACCAGACTGGTTGACTAAGGTCCGCGACTTCGTGGAGAGCATTCCATTCATTGACCCGCCAGTTGAGATATGGAAGGTACGGCTGACTTTCTTGAACGAGTCGACTGGCCTGCCAATACTTGGCTATGACTATGTGAACAATGTTTCAATCTATACTCATCCCCAAGGCATATACTTTGGAGACACATACAACGCTCAGGTCATTCTGTCATCCAGGGACATCTTCCCTGTAATTGGGAGAATTCAGTCGGCAAATGCCTCAAGGGTGATTACTGGCACTCTCTACGTGGAGGACCTTGGACTCCTTGAGTCTACCTTCGCAAAGTCATCGCTCGAACCTGGCGAGAGCGCAAAAGGTAGGATGTATACAATCCCGCCCGACGGGTCAGTTGTCATAAGCCAATGTCAGATACACATCGCAGGGACTCCCCCAACCGTGGTCGAGGCTGGGTCCAGTTTTGAGATAGA
>CAYFTD010000446.1:0-8113 GCA_964345915.1 uncultured archaeon | reverse complement strand
ATCTTCTCTTCGGCCACAACCATACATGTGTCAAAGAGACCTGAAGCGACATGCCACCATCCTGCAATCGGAGCAAATACACCAGTACCTCCTCCAACGAATGGCCGCATGTAAGGCCTCCCGGTTCCACCGGCTCCATCGAGCAGATTCTCAGATTTCATGTGAATTCCGTCGAACGCATCAGGCGCAGTTCCCATCACCACACTCTCAATGTCGCTCAGATTCATCTCAGCGGAATCGAGTGCCATCTTGGAAGCATGGTATGATAGCTCCTTTCCGGTTTCTTTCAGTCTTCGCCTGAATAGTGTGATTCCCGCCCCAATGACTGCAACTCGTCTCTTTATTGTCATCATTCATGTCCTCCTATTTCTCATTGCTGAGAACCAGCATACTACCCGTTGCAGTAGGAACACCACGCCAAGATTGAGCAGCAGCTGTCTTGGCACCCTTGATCTGCCTCTTTCCTGCATGACCTCGAAGCTGCACAACACATTCAAGAACAGATTGAAGTGACGATCCTTCAAGGAGGTTCCCTGCCCCTAGACGTCCTCCAGACACATTGACCGGAGTCCCTCCATCTCTGTCGAATTCGCCCTGTTCAAGAAGCTTGCCTGCTTGCCCCTTCTCGCAAATTCCAATGGCTTCGAGATGCTGTAGTTCCTTGTAGGAGAACCAATCATCGACCTCTACAAGGTCTAGCTGTTTCTGAGGATCTGTGATTCCAGCCATTTTGTATACTCTCTTTGAGGATAACTCAGCATACGTTGCATCGCTCCAAGTTCGAGACTCGAGCCAGGGGGTTTCCGAGATCCAGCTCATTCCTTTCAGCCAGATTGGGTTCTCCGAGAGCTCCTTTGCCTTCTTCTCTGAGGCGAGAACCATGACAATGGCTCCGTCGGCAAGAGGGCTTATGTCTCGACGTGTCAACGGGTCAGCGACCATCTCTGACTTCATCACCTCGTCAATAGACATCTTGGCTGGATAGGCAGCTAGGGGATTATCCAAAGCATTGAGTTTATTCTTCGTAACAACGCGCGCACACTGTTCCCTGGTCGTCTTTGTTTCTGAGAGATACTTTTTCATCTCAAGGCCGGCAACAAAGAATGGACTTGCATTGATGCTTCGATTGTACACTGGGTCGAAGGCATGGCTAACGATTCCTGTAAATGAAAGCAGGTCAGAAGGTTTACCATGTGCTTCAACTGCCACAATATCCATCAGCCCAGATTCAATCTGCATTACTCCTGTCAATAGAGCTTGCAGCCCGTCCCCGCTGATTGTACAGACTGGGCGAAGGACCGCACCAAGTTGATCGGGGACAAACTCATCGAAGATCGAGTAGCCCTCCCAATAGTCCTCGGCTCCTGTGACGAAGCTGCCAATGTCCTTTCTAGGATTGACTCCTGCATCATTGTATGCTTTGACTGCAGCCTCAAACATCTGCTCCTTGAAGGAGACGTCCGGGGTTGTGCTTCGAAAATCAGTATGTCCAACACCAACAACAGCAACAGTCATGGTGAGTACTTCCTTCAATCAAAGTCTCCGGGGTATGAACTCAGACTCCCGGAGGGACCGGGATGGATTTGGGCCTCCTATAAAGCCTTCCGGCAACTTGGAATGACCCAACAATCAAAGCGTGCCGGTCTGCCGAGTATTGGTCCTCCGCTTTTCTCGATACATTCTGAAGATACCAATCGGTACTACAATCAGCATCCAGATAATGATGTCACCAATGATCTCTAGGACGAAGTTCTGCCCGAGAGGATCAAGCCATATCTGACCCAGACTCATCATCTTGACCAAGGGAAAGACAAGAAACAGTCCGAATGCTCTCTTGAGTTGACAGGCGTCTATTCTGGATGCATACCTAGGTCCCATTTGACCGCCAATGAGCTTCCCTACTCCCATCACTATGCCAAAGTACAGGAACGTCGTTATATCACCATATTGTGGGAGCAGTACGTAGTTCATGATTGTCCCAGCACTTGTCGTAAAGACCATTGTGAAGATCGATGTGGCTGCTGCTGCAAGCATAGGCGCCTTCAAGATGGTACACAACACGGGTACAATGATCGAACCACCGCCTATTCCTAGCAAACCAGCTGCAATTCCTCCCGAAAGAGCTCCGAAGAATGACATGACCCATCTGGTATTACTCAACTCAGACACATCAAAGACACGCAATTGGGTTGCATGATCTTCAACTTCAGTCCGTCTTGCAAGAAACATGCTCAGAGCGACAGGGAATAGCATTATGCCGAATACCAAGCGGAGGATGAAGTCGTTTCCAATCATTGTCCTCAGAGCAACTCCCACCAATGCACCCGGAACCGAGGCCACCGCAAGGAATAATCCTATTCGATACTGGATTGGCATTGGCTCCTGTCTAGAGAATGTTACTGTGCCTACGAGGGAAACGAACAGCGCAGAGAACAGAGAAGAGGCAGCCGCAATCTCAGCCCCCAGCCCAAAGACAATGATTAGTACGGGTGTCTTATAGGCGCCGCCACTGATGCCGACCATTGAGGACACTACTCCGACTGCTAGTGCAAACGCAACTATGAGTATGAAATCGAGAATCATTGCCACCAATGTTCCTCAGTCCTCCAGCGCACGTGACAAATCCAGGACGCAAGTAGCTCGAAAAGGAGAATCTCTTCTCATAAAAAGCGATTGTTGAGTGTCAAATGGAGATATGTCTGGAGAAACCCAACGAGACTGGACAAGATTCTTGATGAAGATATTCTAGCATCATACGCGTTGATGAACAATGGATGAACATGATGATGAAAGAAAGAGCACAACGCATCTGTGGCTGGATGGTTTCAGAGGTTTCAAGGAAGAGGACCTCATAACTGAAGCCCCTCCTAAGAATCGGGTACAGTTTGCGGCGTTTTCAATAGTATTCAAGTCAGAGTTAGAGGCCTTCAAGACTGTTGCCGTTGATGCTTTGAGGCAAATAACGAATCAGATTCACCGAAACTTGTTGACTCACGGCATTTCACAAGTCAGAATCATCGCAGGTATTAGTCCGGACGTCAAGCTGTCCGGGAAACAGGTTGTAACGGTCTTCCAAGGATATGCTCTTGAGAACCCTGAAGACAATCCTGTTCTCCCCGTCAAGCTATTCAGGCCATTCACTGAAACTATGAAGAAGAGGTGCAAACAGAAAGGAGTTGCTTCCTGGAAGTATGCTGGACTTCTTGATAACAGTGACTTGGTCCGCGAATCTCTGGAAACTCAGATTCAGCAACCCTTTGCGATAGTACAAGGTCTAGATCCCACAAAGAGTGAGTACTATTGGTTTGATAGAGAATACAAAGTAGTCGGTTCCGAGATAGTCTACAAAGAGTTTCCAAAAGAGGTCATCGGACCTGTCTGAAATCAAGAGAAATGATGAGATCCAAGACATGCAACTTCCTTCGGCAGGAAACGCATGCTTGGATGTCAAGCCAACAGCCCGGCGCTCAGGCGGCCCTCGCATTCGCCCTGAGGATTTCCTCGACCTTGTTGAGAAGTGGAGTTATCTCTGGATTATTGATGTTGATGACGACCGAAACGTTGAGATCAGCGATTTCTTCCTTTCCCTTCTTATTCTTGTACGGCACATCGACTTTGTAGTTGACTCGGTCTTTGATTTCAGCCCTGAACCCCTTGGCTTCTTGCTCAATATCGTAGCCGTCCCTGATCGGGTACATGACGCCGTAGTTCACCACTGCGGCAGAGCCTTCTGTCAAGGACTTCGATATCTGCTCCATGATCGACTTGTTGTACATGTAGCTGCCTAGCTGAATCAGACTCAAGAACGCGAACATGCCGCCTCCACTCACCCTTGCCTTCTTGGCTTCTTGCACGCCAGTCGCGATGATACGATAGTTAGAAACGAAGATATTACCTTTGATGGAGGACTTGCCCGTTTCGACCCAACCGTCCGCGATGACAGCGAACTCCTCGCCCGGTAGCCTGCAGAAATTCTGCACGAAAAACTTCTCGTATTCAGACAACTTCGACGGGTCTTTTGCCCGCATCATTTTGTCGAACAGAATGTATGCTTTTTCGGAGAAGGCTGCTGGGTCTACCAAGATGGCTTCCTTCATAATCTCTCCAAATGTCTGGAATTCTGAGGAGTCAATCTTCCTGAAGGCATCCATCAGTTTCTTCCCTACATTGCCGGATTTTCCTTTGTTCATTAACTCGAGGACTTCTTTCCTGAGCTTTTCAAAATCTACACCCATTGTGATAACCTCAAATCACGGATGAAACTGATTCGAAGTTTATTAACTCAGTTAGGACAGATGGGTCTACTTGCCAAATCAAGCAACAAACTGCTCGCAAATCATTTTCTGAATCTTGTTCCCGAGTTTCTTCGCAGAGGGCGAGTCAAGAACGCTCATTGCATCCCGCACTATTGTCCCACAGCTCTGTCGAACGCTTTGTTGCCAATACATAAATCGGGTCAATCAGCAGGGCGGTTTGATGGAAATGGATGTCGCAGATTTTGTCAAGAGTCTAGTAGCATTCACTAGGGCGTGGCGTGAAAGAGCTCTTCGGGACCTGCAACAGCAAGGATGCAGTGATCTGTCCTATAGACCCAGAAGCGGAATGTCGTCCACGGGATGGCTTCTCGCCCATCAGGCTGCGGCTTACGACTATACACTGAACATGTTGATTAAAGGCAATCCTCCCAAGAGGCCTGACCTCTTCTACTTCTACAGAGGTGACGAAGGTGATAAAGGGGACTGGGCAGGGACTTCCCCACAAGAGATTGATGACTACTTCGACTCAGCTGAGAATGATTTTCTAACCTGGTTCGAGCAAGCTTCCGACGAAGAGCTGAACCGCATATTAGAGGGAGCCAGCACTCCTCAGTACTACCAAGGCATGCGTGTCATCGATGCGATTGCCGATACTTTTGCGCACCTGAATCACCACAACGGGCACCTCAGTGCAATCAAGGGCGACTGGTTCCGGCAGCAAGAGAAGTGACTTCATAGTCAAGCCACAATGATATCAAACCTACGTTTAGAAACACTTCGCGATCAGAAATAGAAACCAACGTAATCATGGGACGGTGTTCCTTGATGCAACGTAGTAACTGTTCACGGGATCCCCTGGAATCTGTAGTACTTGTACCCCTGTGAATCCTGCATCCAGAAGCATCTGCTGAGCCTTCTGGTTGCCCCACATTGCGCCCAATCCAACGCCGCCAAGCGCCAGTGAGATTGGGACACAGTGCAAGCACGAAACCGAGTACATCCACGGCGCCATATTGTAGTCAAGATTCTCATGTAGATGACTTGACCCAGCCACGTCAGCCATGAAGAAGACTCCGTCGGAGCGAAGTGCCCTGACAATCGCTTCCAAGACCTTTGACGGTTGTGCTAGGTCGTGAATGACATCGAAAGCTGTGATCAGTTCATACTTTTCAAATTCTCTCAAGGTTTCTACGTCCAACGCTTCAAAATGGACGTTGGATAGTCCCAGTGATCTTGCTTCAGTCTTGGCCGCTTCAATGTACTCTTCCAAGAAATCGTAGCCTGTGAATCTGCTCTCGGGAAACTCCCTGGCCATCAGATTGAGGACATGACCGTTTCCGCAGCCCACATCGAGGACATCGATACCATGCTTCAAACCTTCAACCGATTCAGGGATGAGTGGAATAATCTTCGTGATCAACACGCTATCGAACCTTTGCGTGTTTCTTTCTGCCACGAATTCCATGAAACGGGTATAAGCGGAGTACGGAACACCGCAACCATGATTGAAGCTCTCGACTAAGCCCTCCTCTACTTCCGCCAACATCGGTATGACCTGGGCGGATCTGGCCATATTGTTCGGATTTTTCGCGCCTGTTAGTAATGCCGCATGCTCCGGGGGGAGAAGGTAGGAATTGCTAACTGGGTCATACTCAACGATACGACCCACAACCATTGCGGCCAACCATTCCTGAACATGCCTCTCGTTCAGCCCGGATGCATCTGCAATCTGCTCAATTGTAGATGAGGGCATCGTGCTCATAATCTCAAACAGGCCAGTCTGATGACCTATGCTTGTCAATAAAGAAAGCAAACCACCGTTTAGAATCTCAAGCATTCTTGTTGAAAATTCCTCGACTCTTTCATCGTCCAGGTCTTGCATGGCCACATTCCTCCAACTGTTGATCGATACTTGGTGGATCTTGGTGAAGGTATATCAGGCAAAGGAAATCACCTAAAGGTATTCCACTACTTGAACGATTGAATTACCTCCTCAGAAAACTTCTCTAGGAACAAGGAGCTATCTTCTCCTCGAGGTAGGGATACTAGGTAGTAACGTGCGCCCTCCTCTATCGCCGCTTCAACTCCCTTGGAGAACTCTGCCATGTCGGTGATAGGCATGCCCATCATTGACCCGCCCATGAAGCTGACCTTGTCAGCCCGATTTGCCTTCTCAGCAGCCTTGAGAACCGTCTTCTTCGCTTCTTCAACGTCAGATTGTCCTCCACTTCGCCAAGGAGGTATATAGATGATGTCACCGAAGGTGCCTGCGAGCGACAGCATCCGACTTCCTGTGCTTCCGAAGAGCAATTTTGGGTAGGGCTTTTGCACCGGCTTGGGTTCAAGGACTGCTCCCTTTGCCTTGTAGAAGACTCCGTCAAAGTTCACCTCGTCCTCCGTCCAGAGCTTCAGCATCAAATCAAGACCTTCGATTGTCTTGTCCACTCTTCTCTTCGACCTGTTCCATTCACTGTAGCCTTCGAACTCTACCTGCGACCATCCGGCACCAACTCCTGCTATTACACGCCCATTTGACAAGACGTCAAGAGTTGAGATCATCTTTGCGAGCAATCCTGGAGGGCGAAAGGGGATTGGAGTGACCATGGTACCGAGATTGATCTGCTCAGTCTTTCCAGCCAAGTACGCCAGAGTGATCCAAGTTTCCATTGTCACATTGCTGTCCGGGCGCATCATCATCCCTCCCATTTCCCCCCACATATAATGGTCAGGCATCAGAGCCCCATCAAAGCCAAGCTTGTCGGCCTCAATGACAGCCTTCTCCACATTCTCATAGTCGTTGTACCAGTTTCCAAGTCCACCAAGGAAGAACTTCATTTGAACCACAGTTGCGATGGAGTGAATTGTCACTCATAAGTCATGACATCGGTGACAGGTTGTAACGTGACCGTACTACAGATATCTTGCCTCTGGTATGTTTTAGGTGTCGCATATCCAAGTGGATAGTGTGATATCTAGGAGGTGAAGATTCGAAGAGAGCTTACATGCTGGCGACTCTAACAATTCTGCTAATTTCCGGGATTGCCTTTATCGCAGGAAGCCTTCAGGAGGAATTCTCCTCAACGGCTGCCCTAAGGCAAGAGGAAGCCCGTGAGATGCAGGACTATCTAGAGAGAATGGAGTCCAAGTCATACTATCTCATGCAACGCGACATTTCGAGGGTCCGAGCATACGGCGACTTACTTGGGGAAGTGTATTGGTCGACCTCGAGTTCAGCCTTCTGAATAGCAGTCTCACTCCAGAGCAGCGAGAAGTCTATGTCAGGCGCATCATAGAGATGATCAGCCAGTTACAGAGCTATCAGAATATGCTACTAATACTGCATCTCTACAGGCATTTCGACACGACAACAGATACCTATTGGATTGCCAGGGAAAAGAATGAGGGTTACGATTTCTCAATCCCATGGGAAATGTGGCAGGCATTCGAGAATGAACATGGCTCCCCCGTCGCAATTCTAACCCCTGCGGAGTACTACGGAACGTATTTCGCCTACCCAGCGATTCAGACATACCCCCTGAAATGCGACCCAAGGACCACGAAACTGGTGCAGAAACATTCACCAGAGAGGACGCTGGAATAGAGTTCCTGTGTGAGTACTTCTTAATCAGTCAGATACAGGTGTTACAGAGTCAGATCACCCAGAAGTTGGATGAGGCCACCGCTCAGGGAGCATTGGCAGAGAGAGTCACGATAGCCGTATCGCTGACCACAATTGCCATGTTGCTTGCAACCGCCATGGCAAGTCGTGTAAATAAGAGAGAAGTCGTTGGCGAGATTGTGGTGCTCAGGACTGAGATGGGTCAAGAAGCGGCACATGAGCGTGACTTCGTCAGTAT
>CAYFTD010000445.1:0-2304 GCA_964345915.1 uncultured archaeon | reverse complement strand
GAGAGGATAGATTGTGCCGAGCTTGAAGACTGGCAAACTGATTTCTAGGTTCTGCATTGCTTCCATTGTGTGAAGATAGCAGACGCCTGTAGTCAATACCCCTATGTCGCCGTCCCCCTTGACGATGAAGTTGAAAGAGGACTCTTCAAAGTCCTCGGCGATTGCGTTAGCCTTCATGAGAAGCTTGGCCTTCAGAGCACGAGCCACTGAGCCAACAGTATAGTATGGATTCCTTACGTCCGACCATCTGTTCTTCTCGAAGGGAGTCCTTTTTAGGACACCAAGGTTGACCATTCCTCTCTGATGGTTCACTCTGGTAGTTGTCCTCATTATGACGAGAGTCTTGTGTTTTTCTGAAATATCGAACGCCCACTTGACCATGTCATGGGTTTCTTGTGCAGTAGATGGTTCAATCATCGGGACGTACGCGGCCTCACCAAAGTATCTTCCATCCTGCTCGGACTGCGATGAGTGGGCGAATGGGTCGTCGGCGATCAGACAAACGCAACCTGCATTCAATCCCACGTAACCAATGCTAAACATGGAGTCACTTGCAACATTCATCCCGACGCTTTTCATTGATGTGAAAGAACGCATTCCTGCCATAGAGGCTCCCGCTACAGTTTCAAGGGCAACCTTCTCATTGGCAGCAATCTGCATCCTGTAATCGCCGAAGTGGTCCAGTACCTCACCAAAGGTATCCAGGATCTCTGAAGTAGGAGACCCCGGATAGAACGCAACAACCTTGACATCTGCCTCAAGTGCTCCACGAACAACGGCCTCGTTAGCAAGCATCAGTGCGGCGCCCTGGTCCTCTCTCTTGACGTCCTCAACCGTCATTTTGAATTCTCTCCCTTGAGTATATGGACTAAGGTTTCACCATCGGTCCGATATTCATAACATAAGCGTTGGCGTATGCCTCTTGGCAAAATGGCCATACATATGGCGCTCTTCAGCATCCTCTGGCCAATAGATAATATGCTGATTCTTGGAATTACACCCATGTCTCGACGCCTAACCATCAAGATTCCAAAGGACTACAAAACTAAGTTCGAGCGGAAGAACAGAGAGTATGATCTTGGTTATTCCTCGTTTCCGGAGTTCATTAAGGATTGTATGAGACGGCGTTTCGAGGAAGTTGATGAGGCTCATCGCAGGAAAACATAGACCATTATGACTCTCTGCCACTCCGAAAGTCACTTCGCAGAGCTCAATCCATATGGATATATCAAGGCCACTTTTTGCTGACTACGCTGTTTCTATTCGATTCTATCCACCCGGACTACCGTGCCACGGAGTGTCTTTCCACAAGATGTCCCATATGTCATCTTCTGTGAGTGTTTCGGGTTCTACGACGGCCTTATGCAGTTCCTTGAGGAGCGCATGATGTCGCAACTCATCTTCTCTAATCATCAATGCGATTGTCTTCACTTGGTCGCTGTCGCTCTTCTCTGCGAGCTCGGCGTATGTCTTAACAGCCATCTCTTCCAACTTGATGTGTTTCTCGATGCCACTTGAGATCTTATCCCGTTCGGACTCGCTTATGAAAGGAGTCGGACCCTCAACGGCTTTTCTCAAAGACCTCAAGAGCGTTGCGTGCTTCTTGGAGTCCTGAGAGACCCCGAGTAGAAGGTCCTTGATGAAAACATTGCCAAGCTCTGCGACATTCTCTTCTACGATTTTGATTATCTTGAGTTCCATATCGATTTGCTTGTCGATGAACTCGAGGGTTTCTTCTTTGTTCAAAACAGCTCTCTCCTCATGGTGGACCAGTCCGGAATGCATCACGCAGGCTTATGACTCTTCGGCAATGGTAATGAGCGACAGACACTTCATAAGCTATATCAGCAAAAGATATCTCTCTGACCTTACAATAGCGTGACGTAGAAGACTCGTGGAGGTTCTCTGCCAAGATGACGAAAGCTGTCGTTTACATGGCACCCGATTGCCCCAACTCCAAGAAATTGAAGGATTTTCTCACGGATGTCGGTCTAGAGTTTGAAGAGAAGTGCGTTCTTACAGATCCAGCCGTATTTGACGAGCTCGCAGAAGTGAGTGGACAAAAAGCGATTCCAGTTACAGTCATCGGTGATGAATTCTATGTTGGATTCGACAGGAGAACAGAGAGGAGAATGAAACGAAAGCTCGGAGTGTGACAAATTGTACGATCTCGTAGTTATCGGTTCGGGCGTAACAGGATATGGCGCAGCCATGTATGCAGCTCGCTTGGACCTTTCAGTTGTTGTGATTGGGGACGTTGATGGAGGAACCATCACACTTACAGATGACGTAGCAAACTATCCT
>CAYFTD010000444.1:0-15159 GCA_964345915.1 uncultured archaeon | reverse complement strand
TGGGGGGCAGAACCCCTTCTCGATCTTGCCTGTGTTTCACGCTCCCTATGACAGTTCACAACTCAGAAGCTATTCCACTGGTGTAATAATCATATTCTACCAGTAGAATACCTATAAATCTTTCGTCTAGAGTCCTAGATCACTAGATGTCAAATAGAAGTAATGAGGGGCCTGCTCCGAGTGTGAGACCCCTCTAGAGTCAGTGTTATTCTTCGTCCTTCCAGTCCATGTCATCGATTCCGGGCCAGTATCTCCTTCCGAGAGCCATACCAATTGCAACTACAACAAACAGTGAAACAAGCACTATTGCTAAGTTCTGGTAAACATTGAATGGCTCTGCAAAGAACCAGAACCAAATGAAGAGAACTATCATCCAAATGAATGCCAGGCCGACGCCTGCAACCTCACTGCGCAGTCCCCTTCGGTAAGATGAGAAGATGGCAGTTTCTAGGGCGAAGACAATCATTAGCGAAAGGATTCCAATAGCGACGTTCTGTTCCCAAACATAACCTTCGGCTTGGAACCAGAGCCAGTAGTCAGTAAAAATCAACCACAGCAAGAAGACCGCAATGCCTGCTCCTGGCCTTCTGCCAAGCTCTTTTCGAATTTCAGGTCCCGCAATTGTGGCCCATGTCAGTGCATTCACTCCTGCTAGAACCAAGAACGACGTAAGAAGAATCGCTGAGTTGTGATATAGGGTGTAGCTTTCAGCGAAGAAGGGAAGCCAAAGCACTACAAATGCAACCCAAGCTACCCCCGACACGACTGATACCCTGGTTCTCCATGGGGACCCGTCTGGTCCAGCAGTGGGAGGAATCCAGATTAGTGCGTTGGCACCCCCAATCAAGACAAATGATGCGATTGCTATCGCTATGTTCTCAAATATCCCGTAGTCAATTGCAAAGAAGAAGAGCCAGAAAACTAGGAATGCGGCCCAGACTAGGAAGCTTGCTACCGATCCGTAGGACTTGCGTTGTGTTCCTCTTCTCCCTCTACGACGTCTACGGGGTTCCTCAGTCCATAGGGGTTCTTCGGCGTGAACTTCATCATCTATTGATTCCGGTCCTTCTGACCCGGAATTCTCATTTTCGTTGCTACTCAATTGATGACGCTCCTTAGTTTCAACTGCTTTCACTGTAGTTATCATCCGTATATAAAGCGGCACCACAAATGAGGGTCACTTATTGTTACTATTGACCTCCTTGACTGCTGATAACGTTACTAATCATTGTCTGGACTCACGTTCCAGAGAACATATAGCCTCTGCCAAAGCATTCTCAGCTACCGTTGAACATAGAAGCAATCAGGACGCTCCATCCAATCAGCTGGATCTGCGAAAGCCAAGAAGTGATGGAGTATCTACATGCTAACCTCGTCGTAGGCGAGGACCCAAGAGTTAGCGATAAGGCTGAGGACTTCCTATTGGCCGACTTCGCTTCAGGAGAGAATGACAGGGTTCCGACCTTCTTCATCAGACTATTTCCCGAGTTACTCGACGCGTGGATGAAGAAAGGAGATTCAGGTAATGCTAGTGCAGGAGTGAGCACGAAAAGGCTGACTACCTACAGTACAGATCTGCATGCATTGAGACTCGACGGCCTTCTTGGTCTGTTTGAGGAGAACCAGACACACTCTCGTGCTCGAGGAGTTCATACTAGACTTGAGGAGATGACGAGTAAAGCTTCATTTCGACCGTCCGAGATTCAGTACCTTCAGAAACATCCTGAGGAAAAGACATGGCTAGATGACCACATATTGATTCACGGTCATCTTCCTTCCGGCTGCTTTGAATTTGGGATTCTAAACAACGACGTCATAGGCTATCTCTTTGAGTACTACAAGACGTACACCGATGCACAACGAAGTCTGGAGGGCATGAGGAGCACAATGAAAGATGGTTCGCTACTTGTCGTTGCTCAACCCTGCTCTCTCTATCCTATTGACAATGTCAAGGTTTTGAATGAATGCGGCTTTGTATTCATAGAAGGGATGGATTTTGACCTCAGGAGCAAGAAAGCGACGAAACTGACCTCAGAAGCCGCTCCTGAAGTGCTTAGCAGGCTCGGTCACTACACCTTCCTTGTCTTCCAAGCAACTGAGGGTAAGACAGCGGAGGTGTGACGTTGTCAAGCCCGTTCAAAGTACAAGAAGTCAAGGCGAAGACTGTCCTGAATAGGAGCAAGATATCAGATGTGGCCTACGCCATTAATCCTTACGTGGGCTGTCAACACGGCTGTAGCTACTGCTACGCACGATTCATGCAACGTTTCACGGGTCACACTGGTGAAGAATGGGGCAAGTATACTGATGTGAAGATTAATGCGCCAGAGATTCTGGAGAAGCAACTCTGGAGTAAGCGCAAGGCCAAGCGAGAGAGAGTGTTGCTGTCTAGCGTTACTGATGCCTATCAACCCCTTGAACAGCGTTACGAGATCACGAGGATGTGTCTGAAGCTCCTCGGCGATAATGGATTCCCAGTTTCGATTCTGACTAAATCTGACCTCGTATTGAGAGACACAGACTTGCTTGAGTACTCATCCGAGAACGAGATTGGTGCGACAATCATTACGTTCGACGAGGCTGTCTGTAGGACTTTCGAGCAAGGGGCTCCTTCTCCGAGTCGGAGGCTTGCTGTACTCAAGACGTTCTCGGAGCAGGGACTGCGAACCTACTGCTTTGTAGGACCAATGATTCCATTTCTTACCACACCTGAGCTTGATGATCTAGTGAGAAGGATTTGTGAGGTAGGAATTGACTATGCATACTTCGACAGGATGAATCTGAGGCCAAGAGTGGGAGCAGCGGTCAGGAAGACACTTACTAACCATTTCCCTGACAAGGCTGGTAAGGTCATCAAAGCCTTGCGACCAGAAGACCGGTTCTATGATTCCGTCCGCGAAAAACTAGAAGATCTATGCCGCGAATATGGCTTGGACGCCAACATCTTGTTCTGAGATTAGATGAACTCCGGGTGACCTTCGCCTTTTGTGCCTGGCTCATTTCAGACACAAGACTTTACTCTAGGGTTGAGTACCGGATCCCAAGTGACCTGTGTTTGAGCCCTAGGTACATAGTCTTGGTCATACTCCTTTTCATCATGGTCATCTTGTTTGCTGTATTCCTCATGGGATTATTCCTATTCGGTATGTTTGACAAGAAATGCCTGCGCCAAGACCATAGCCTATAAGCGACAGTCATGCTGCTGACACGAGATGTATAGTACAAGACGCATGATTCTCAAAATCGTACTACTTGTCGTGGCTATCTTCCTTTTCATCCTCGGAGTGATGCTTTACTGGACGCCACCATAGTGACTGAGACCATGACTATCTCTTTGGAGACTGTCCTACATTCGCCTCATCGCAGATCATTCGCCTAAGAGCTCGTCCCAACCCCTCACGACTCTCGTAGCACCGTTTTCCAGAAAGTCTCTTAGTAAGTAACCCTGAGAACGAAGAAGGCCTACTCTATCTGGAACATCATATTCTCTGTAGGTCCTGAAGTAACCAGGATAGTCATCGACTACTCTGATTACACTATATGCTCCGCATATCTCTGAAAACAGACGAGCCCTTGTATCGAGAAGTGATGGTCCCGATAAGGCGCCTCTGGCTCGAGCATAGTCTTCGCGTCTGTACATTACCAACTCGATCTCTTCGCAGGGAAAGCCAAAGCGTTTCAGCTGACCCATAGTTAGTTCCCGTGTGTTTTCTGGACGACCAGTCAGGAGGATGATCTGTCTTTCAGCTGCCCACTTCCGAAGCACGTCCGCCGAGAAGGGAATAGGCTCATCCAACTCTGCCAATTCCTCTCCTCTATCATCCACGCACAATAGTAGATCCCAGTAGTTTTCACGGAGTTCATTCATTCGGGCTTTCTGCTTTTCAGAAGAGTACTTTTCGAACATCTCCACGGTGTTGAGAATCTCTATGTCGTCAAGCGGTATCTTGGTTTCGAGAATGATTTGCCAGACTCCCTGCAATCTCCGCCTAGTATTTATTATCGTGTCATCAATGTCGACGACAATACTCAAGGTGCGACACTCCACCCTCAAGATACTGAGTCCTAGTCCTTAAACCTGATGCAGCCTTCCGGACATTCTTTGATACAGTCGCCACATTCCTTGCAGTACTGGACATGGGCCACCTGTGGTGTTTCATCTATTTTCTCATAAACTCTGTAACGGCAGACCTTGACGCAGTTGCCACAACCAGTGCAGCAGTTCTCGTCCAGTACAGTTGGTATCCTCTTTCACCTGACTAACTTTCTGACTCCGGACACTTGATTCAATATGAATGCTGACGTACTGACATGTGGTGCGGCTACATCTCCGATTACGTGAAACCTATCCCGTCTTGGGTGGACTCGGTAGAACTATTAGAGCATACCGCGTTAGCGGACTAGCTTGTTGGCTCATGCCAAAGATTGTGAGGAATTCATATGGCAGTCGAAAGAGAGGAAGCGGAATGGCATCACAAGCTTCTGGAGGTAGTTCACGACGGTATCATTGTGCTGGTAGATGAGGACGTGGTCCTCTCAAACGCAGCATTCTCTTCGATGCTAAACTACGAGACCGATGATATAATTGACATATCCTTCGAAGAACTACTCGATCCCTTGGCGAAACGATTTGACCGCAAAATGATCGATGCCCTCTACTCAGGCGATGACCTTTCAGCCTTCAATACGAGGCTAAGGTCGAAAGAGGGGGATACGCTTCATGTCGAAATACACCCGGTTAGTGTGGAATTTGAAGGGGAGTCTGCAGTTTTGGCATCAGTACGAGACGTATCTAGGCAGATTGCCCTTGAAGCAGAAGTAATCGCGCTGGAAGATAGATTCGCATCCTTGTACGACATGTCGCCAAGCGCCTACCTCATGTTGAATCGAAATGGAATGATAGAACAGATCAACCAAGCAACCGAAGAACTGTTCAATTGTGACGGTGGCGACATCATTGGCAGACCAATAGGTGACTTTCTGATAGAGACCACACCAGACTACGATCTGGGTGAACAGCTGATTCGAGAGGTTCTCAGAGGAAAGAGCGTCAGTGGAATTGAGATTGAGATGAAGCGTCCAGACGGCAAGATCATCTGGGCGAATGTTTCTTCCCGTGCGCTTACAAGAGGTGCAGAGAAACCAGCCGAGATTGGCCTCATGGCCTTTGACGTTACCCAGAGACGTGCAGCGGAGCAGAGGGTGCTCGAAGAGAAACAACGCGCTGATCTATATCTTGGCGTCATGACAAGTGACCTGAACAACGTGAATCATAGTGCCCTTTACACACTTGAGTTCCTCAGCTCGACGCTTGATCTGCCCGATCACCATCGTGAAGTCCTCAGTGAAACTCTCTGGAACATCAGACGAGCAGCCCGCATGATCGCCAACATGAGAGCGATCATCATGTTAAGGGATTCGCCGCCCACAATATCCAAGACAGATCTATGGCCGCATTTCCAGAGAGGGCTCAGAGAGGCAGACAGGGACTTTGAAGCAAAGAGCATCAAAGTGAACTCGAACATTGAGGATGATGCATTCTGGGTACCTGCCCACGCTTGGTTATGGAGT
The DNA here is from genome assembly GCA_964345915.1 of uncultured archaeon. Lineage (GTDB taxonomy): Archaea > Asgardarchaeota > Thorarchaeia > Thorarchaeales > Thorarchaeaceae > SMTZ1-83. Next base: position 9,588 of record CAYFTD010000444.1, on the reverse strand, counting down.
GTCTTCTTTGTCATAATCCACAATGCGCTCATGTATGATGAACGAAAAGAGGTTGAGATGGATATCAATGCAGAGCTCATCGATATGGGCCAGAACATGAAGATTGAGTTTGCCGATCACGGTACGGGAATTGCTGATGACATGAAGGAGAGCATCTTCAGAAGGACCGGCGAATATGATGAACATGCTTCGAGCAGCGGACTCGGTCTCACGGTTGTGAATCAGCTCGTGACCGACCTCGGCGGCCAGATATGGGTTGAGGATCGAGTTTCGGGTGACCCCCTGCAAGGTAGCAGGTTTGTAATAGAACTCCCTGCCTGGAAAGAGGAAGTGGAACTACCTTGCGGCCGAGACACATGTATCACCTTCTATAAGTCGGAGCACTGTGTGTTCTGTGGCCCCGTCCATGATACTCTCATAGGAGTCATTGACGAACTAGGCGTTTCACGTTCATTGATTTCGGTGGTTAACGTTGATGATCCAGATTCAGAGATTTCTGAGGAGGACTTGGCAGCCATGCCAACTGTCCGAATCTGTGAGGAGGAACTGGAGGGTTACCAAGAGGAGGACGACATTAGAACGGCAGTCCTGAAGATGATCATGATGTCGTGTATGACAGGATAGATTGGAATCAAATTCGTCAAGGATCGAAAGCTTCTAGATTTCGGATCTGGTATCAAGAAAAAGAATGAGAGAGTTCCCATCTCAGATGGTGAGAGGGAACCCACTTCTCTATGGACTACAATCATTACGCAAATGGCAAATCATCCTCAAGGTAGACTTTGGCTTCTCCCTTCACAGGTTGACGAACCCTTAGAAGAAGGAGGATAGATACCACAAAGAACAGCAATATGACTAGCATAGCGGTTAGATGTGCTTGGGCTACAAGGGCTGGATTCTGAGTCGGATTTACCAACAACAAAACTGATGCATAAGTAAATGGCCCAAGAATTGCAGCGAATTTGCCTGTCAATGCATAGAACCCATACATCTCAGACTTCTTGTCCTCAGGAATGAATTGTCCATACATGCTACGGGCTGTGCTTTGGGACGAACCCATGCCAACACCAGCTATCATTCCAACTGTCCACCAGACTAGTGCCCCGTAAGCAACAAAGACGTAGGCAATTGATAGAGCAATAACCCAGATGAACAGAGTGATGATGAGAGTCTTCCTTGTACCGATTCTGTCTGCAACAACTCCAAAGACGAATGCACCAGGAATCGCTGCGAGCTGAGTCACAGCGAAGAAGATGAGAATCATGGTTGTACTGAATGCATAGACTGCTTGTCCGAATATTGCGGCATAGTAGATTACAGTCGTGATTGCATCGCTAAAGAGGAAGTACGCAACAAGGAATAGTGGCAGGCCTTTGTAATTGCGGATATTCTTGACAGTGTTTCTCACTCTTCGATATCCCAAACTAATGAGAGATTGACCCTCTTCTCCAGGAAACACTTTAGCTGGTCTGTTCTTGAGCCATTTAATGCTTGGAATTGCAAAGACAAGGAAGAACACCGCACTTGCAAAGAATGCATATGTGTGCGGGAGGTCGGCCAAAATCACAAGAAGAGCGATGACTATTGTGGCCATGGCTCCGACATAGCCCGCAGCATAACCGTATCCTCCGATTCGACCTATGTTTTCCTCAGTGCTAATCTCGGGAAGCCATGCATTATAGAATGGAAGTGCTCCTTGGAAACCAACATTCGCAATGATGAAGATTATCCAAGCCCACACCCAAATATCCAAACCGAGGATTGGTGCGAAGTCAAACCCGGGTAGCGGACTTATTGGTCTAGGATCTGGAATGGCAGTTATCTGTGATTGAGTGAGGCCTGGAAGGAAAACCATGAATGCTGTTAGAGCAATACATACTGAAGTGTAGAAGATGAGGAATTTCTTCTTAGTACCTCCAAAATCAGCGATTGCACCAAGCACAGGTGCTGTTAGTGCAATGATTAACATAGTGACGCTACCAGCATATCCCCACATCGCATCTCCGAGTGTTTCATTCCAGACTAACACTCGAAAGTAGAGGGGAAACAGGGCTGTAACAATTAGAACTGTGAATGAAGTGTTCGCAAAGTCAAACAGATACCATCCGACTCTTTCCTTGCGGTCGGTAGGTATCACCTGAGGGGCCTCGATGGTCCCGGTTGCCTCAGTCATATCTATCAAACCCCCAAGCAGTTCGCTTGGATTCCAACACCCAGCAACAAATCCGACATAAGTTTCTGCCGGCAAGATTCTGACAAGACTTACCACAAGAGTGAACTGAAACGGTGCACCCTACTTCAGCCATGTATGAAAAGGATGCGCTCGAGTTCTGCAACGAATGGCTCTTAGCATGGACCGGCAATAAACCAGAGAAGCTAATCGACTTCTATGCGAAGGATGCGTTCTACAGGGACCCGGCCAATCCCAAGGGTCTGAAGGGGCACGATGAGATCCTTTCCTACTTTCGAAAACTCCTCAAGAGGAACCCAGATTGGAAATGGGAAGTAGTGGAGGTCTATCCCACCAAGAACGGATTCACACTCAAGTGGCGCGCCAAGATACCCGTTGGTTCAAGGGTGATTGAAGAGGAAGGCATGGATATAGTGGAGATTCTTTTCAGGAAGATATCAAGAAACGAGGTGTTTTTCGACAGGACAAAGTGGCTCGAAGCGCTGCGGGAGAATGACTGGTTCTAGATCTTACCTAGGTCCTGGAACCATTCGACAATTGTCCTATTGAATTCCTCTGGTTGCTCGAGCATCACGCCATGTCCGGCACTAGGGATGATCTTCAACTGTGAGCCTACAATCTTGCTACTTAGATAATCTGAGTACTTTGGGGGAGTCATGGCATCTCCTTCCCCCACAATGACCAAAGTGGGCAGCTCGATATTAGACACTTCATCCATGATGTCAAAACTGGTACAGAGCTCGTAGTCTCTACTTATCACGCCCGCAGGACATTTTCTCACTTGAGCTTTGGATGCCTCTATCACTTCACTGTCAGTATCTTCATGAAAGACGAACTGCCCGAACATCTCCACGTATCCATTGAAGTCCTCTTTCAGCAGCTCGAATATGATTGGTGTCACTCTTAGACGTGCTCCTGTGCCCACAAGCACAATGGCACTAATGGAGTCCGGCTTCTCGAGAGCATATAGCTGAGTTAAGGCACCACCCATGGAGTGACCACAAAGGACCGGACTCTCGTAGCGAGATACCACCTCGTCAATGTCATCAAGGTAAGATCTTACCAGGTCTTCTGTTTCCCGGTCTGGTGTCGCTCCGTGACCATTAAGATCTATCGCAACGGTGTGGAGTGATTCAGAGAGGTGCTTTGTCTGCATGAACCAGGTGGCAGTTGACCCACCAGCGCCGTGAACCATTACAATCGGTCCCGGTTTGCCCTCTCCTGCTTCTACGGAATTGACTGTCATGGATGTCGACTTGGCTTCCTTGCCTTTGAATATTCTGTACTCTCTTATATCCGGCTAGCACAGTCTAGGACATCACGTGGCTTTGTTAAGCTCTCACTTCCTTTTCATATGGCACAGCGATTCCCTTTGGAGGCACTGAACGCCTAATGCCTGCGAGAGCAATAACCACCAGAACATAAGGTAGCATCAGCACGAAGTCATCGAAAGGCCTCAGCCATGCCAGACTGGATTCAACTTGGATTGCGGCAGGCAAACCGAGCAAGAATCCAAACAAGAGACCTGCGCCGAGACATCCAATAGGGGTCCAGTTGCCAAAGATGAGTGCCGCAAGCGCAATGAAACCTCTGCCATTTGTCATCCGTTTCCCGAATGCTGGGTAGCCGAACCCTATTGACAGATAGGCCCCAGCCAAACCCGTGAGTAGACCACTAATTACGACTCCTGCAATTCGGATAGACTCGACATTCACACCCGCAGCATCAAGTGTACTTGGGTCCTCACCTGCCGCCCTTATTCTCAGCCCGAACGGAGTACGATAGAGCACGTACCAACTCAGAATGGCAGTCAGGAACATGGTATACACAATCGGGGAGAGCGTGCCGAAGGCCCTGCCAATGATTGGAAGACTAGCTATTTCAGGCATTGAAACATTCGGAAGGGGTGTCACAGGGTTCGATATGCCAGTTACACCCCAGATTACTCCGAGCATCAAAGTGGAGAATCCGGTTCCGAATAGGATTACACCAGTCCCGCTTACAATGTGGTCACCTTTGAACTTGACCGTGACTAATGCATGAGCACCAGCCAAAAGACCACCTGCCACTACACCCATCACTACACCCAACCATGGGTTGAATGTGAGGAAAGTCACTGCGGTTGCGACGACTGCGCCCATGAGCATTATTCCTTCCAGCCCGATGTTTACCACTCCTGAGCGTTCCGAGAACATGCCACCTAGCGCAGCAAGCACTAGTGGAGTTGAGGCTTCTAGCGTAGCTCTAAGAAGCCATCCTACCAGTGAAACAGTGGTTGCAGGATCCGTAGCGGACATTATCATGATCGCTACCACAATCAGCAGCACGATTACGACGAGCGAATACATTCCGATTCTTCGCCAGTTCATGATTGCTCGCCTCCCTCAGACGGTATGAGACGCGGTATCAAGAACATGAACATAACGAGAGCAAGCCCTACCATTGCCAATCCCATGGTCACACCAAAGAAACCAAAGTTTCCTATCATGATGCTCACTATAACCGCTCCCAACCACCCCATTGACGCTACCAAAGAATAGAGCGGGGCTCTCTGTTTCCTTGCCATCACTGCGACAAATGCGATAAGGCACAAGGGACTCGCAAGTGCCAGAGCTGCGCCCACCACCGGATCTGCCGTTGGTGCAACTCCCAAGCCATAGACTGCTCCAAATCCAAAGTAAAGCATACCAACCAGGTAGATGACGTTCCTGAGAGGATTGGCTCTAATTGCAACTGCAAATCCGACACCTCGATTCGCCATCCACTCAATTAGCCTAGGTGCAGCAACGAAGAGCACAACAAGCCCCTGGATAACAGTGACCATTTCAAGAGGCACTCCAGCCTGCTGATGCATTTCGTTTCCTCCTGCCCGAAGGAATCCGAAGAACATCGCTGCAACCAAGACTCCCCAAGGATTGTTGTGGCCAAGAACTGCAACAGTTATCCCATCCCATCCGAGACCTGGCGACCAACTAGCGATGTACCTATAGTACGTGCCTTGAATCTCAGACGCCCCGGCCAGACCGGAGAGGGCCCCGCTGAAGGCCAGTGCCAATGCCATGTTCCTTTTCGGATTAATGCCAGCGGTTTCGGCTGCTTCAGGATTAAAGCCTACAGCGCGCATTTCGAAGCCCATCACTGTGCGTTTCAAGAAGAAGGCGACCACAATGACAGCGCCAATCGATAAGATGATTCCCGCATGGAGGTACTCCCCACCAAAGGCTTCGAAGAGGAGAGGGAGCTCTGCACTTTCAAAGATCTGAGGTGTCTGATTCACCCACTGAAACTCACCGGGCTCTCTGAATACATCTGAAGATAGCCAGTTCATGAAGAGAATTGCTGTGTAGCTGAGCATCATGGTTGTGACTACCTCATGTGCACCTCGATAGGCCTTCAGTAGTCCTGGTACAAATCCCCATAGCCCTCCACCTATTGCACCCACAATTAGGCACGATATGGGATGGATGAATATCGGAAGAGCGACCAAATAGCCTAGCAGTGCGGCTGCCATGGAGCCAATGTAGACCTGACCTTCCGCACCGATGTTGAATAGTCCTGTCCTGAATGCTAGTGCAACCGATAAGCCTGTGAGGATTAGAGGGGACCCAAAGAAGAAGATTCGCTCACTTTCTGAGACTGCACCGGTATACAATGCGCCGAAGGCAAGCATCGGGTCAATTCCAGCTGCCTGCATTATCACAGCACTGACGTACAACGCCAGGATTACGGATGAAATCGCCCACACTGCCTGCTTTGCAGACTCTCTTGTGATCTTGGTGAGAATCCACGCAAGAATCCTACTCAGATTGCCACGCGCAACTTCGCCCATAGTCATCCTTCCCTCGTTTCAGATTCTTCGACCTGACCTGCCATCAGAAGTCCCAGTTCTTGGGCGTCAGCTTCTGAAGAGTCTCTGAAACCGACTATTCTACCTTCGAATATTACGGCGATTCTGTCAGCTAGACTAATGATCTCGTCAAGCTCGGCCGAAACAAGCAGTATTCCGACTCCCCTTTCGCGCATTTCGATCAAAGTTTCGTGGATAAACTCTGTCGCTCCTACATCTAGCCCACGAGTAGGTTGGGCGGCAACAAGCACTCTTGGATTGGTGGCAATCTCCCTTGCCACAATCATCTTCTGCTGATTCCCCCCCGAGAGTGTCATCGCTAGATTGTCCATGTCCGGTACTTTGATTGAATACTCGTCGATAAGAGAACCAGCCAAGCTCTTCCACTCATCAAGCTTCAGAATTGAATTGCGAAGGCCCTCTGCAAACGGAACTTCGTCATGTCTCCCGATTACGAGGTTCTCCTCAACAGTGAATCTTAGTATTAATCCTCTATGATGGCGGTCCTCAGGAATGTGAGCTACCCCCGCGTCGCGAACCCGTTCAGGTCCGAACCCTCTTCTCCAATGACGGAGGGATGACAATCTTACTCGTATCTTTTGGGCGCGATTTCGAATTGACCAGGACAGTCCGGGCATTGATCCTGGGTCAATATCTGAGTAGGCTGTCGGCCGACGCAGCGTCACGTCGGTACCTTCAACCAAGATGGTCCCAGAATCTACGCCCCTAAGGCCAACAATTGACTCCACGAGTTCTGTCTGACCGTTCCCTTCAACACCAGCCATCCCGAGAATCTCGCCCTGCCGAACGTCAAATGAAACATTCTTGACTTTGAGGATGTTTCTGTCATCCCTCACAGAAACACCGTCCACCGAGAGAACAACTTCGCCAATAGATGCAGGAGGCTTCTCCACACTGAATACAACGGATCGACCGACCATCATCTGAGCCAACTGCTCTCGTGAGGTGTCTTTCCTGTCTACGGTGCCGACCAACTCACCATCTCTGAGAACACTGATCCTATCACACAACATCATTGGTTCACGAAGCTTGTGTGTTATCAGGATTATCGTCTTACCGCTCTCTCTGAACTTCTCGAGTGTGACGAAGAGCTCGTCTACCTCCTGTGGAGTGAGAACACTTGTTGGCTCATCAAGAATGAGAATGTCGGCTTCCCTGTACAGAGCCTTCACAATCTCAACTCGCTGTTGAATTCCTACTGAGATATCCTGCACTTTGGCATATGGATCCATACTAAGACCATTCTCTTCAGCAATTCTGCTTATGCGTTTGGCAGCATCAGCGAAACCGACAGATCGGTAGCCTGTCAGAGTCTTCCCTATTCTTGAAGAAGCTCTCCGGAAAAGTCCAGCAGGTGGTTTCACACCTTCAGAGACCACCGACGTGTCCGGATCAACCCTTCTGTATCGTGGGATTGCGAAGATGACTAGTATCAAGGCGAGAGCATAGGCACCGAGAATGACTAGGAAGTCGAATGGCGGCAGGAAGTGATTAAGCAGGAATAGGACTATCGCAGATGACAGCAGAAGAGAAACAGCGGTCCCCCGGTCAATTTTCCTTGAGCGAAGCTCTAGGCCCAGCAGTACATTCTCAGTGACCGTTAGGGGAGGAATTAACTTGAAGTGTTGATGAACCATTCCTACTCCTCGTAGGATAGCATCTTCTGGGGACTTAAGATTAGCCTCCTCACCCCGGATTATGACCCGTCCTGAGTCTTGTGAGAGCAACCCGTACAGGATGTTCATCAGCGTCGTCTTTCCTGCCCCGTTCTCACCTAGCAGGCCGTGGACCTCCCCCTCGCGAATGGTGATGCTGATGTTCTTGTTCGCTTGAACACCCCCGGGGAATGTCTTGGAAATGTCAACTAGCTCAACTGCATTCATCCCATGCCACTATCCTGATATCTAGCTTCAATCAGAAAGCAAGTCATCCAGATGTTGATGCTAACAACATTCCGCTATTTAACTAGGCAGGATAGCGATTTGACTAACTGGGCAATCTGCGAAAAAGAGATGAACGAGAGGCTTTCGCCTCTCGCAGATACTCTGTGAAGCTAAGGTGTCCAGTATATCGTAGTCGGTATGACAAGCGATCCGTTCAAGATGGCAGCCTTGACATCTTCAACTATATCAATGACCGATTGCGGGATAGTCTGAAGTGCCGGACTGTATGGTGACAGGTCCGCTGGACTGAGACCGCTCGGTGGCTCGTACCCGACTCCGCCATTGGTCAGGTTGAAGGTCTGAGGTCCGCCAACGAAAGTCCCTGTTACGACCTGTTCTATCACATCGTGAACAGCAGTATCGACTCTCTTGAGCATCGATGTTATCACAGACGACCGAGGCGCTGGGCTATCTGGGAAGAGCGTACCCAAATACATCTGAGGACTGTCTACTCCTATTGACCAGATCGGATAACCGTATGATGCGTTCTCGAATTTCGAAGCGTCAATCACACCAAGTCCAGTTCGACCTGCCGCGGCATAAACAATGTCTGCTCCAGCAGCGTAGTGTGCCGCTGCCTGTGTGTATCCAATTGTCGGGTCCTCCCAAGTGTCGGCCCATGAGTACAGGAAGTCAGCATTGGCTATGCTCGGGTTTGTGAGATTCGCTCCAAACACGTAGCCTGCCAAGAACTTGTGAATCAATGGCCAGTCCTTCCCACCAACGAATCCAATCTTGTTCTGTTGCGTCAGCAAACCTGCCATTGCGCCAACTAATGCTGAACCCTGTTCCTCCTGGAACAAGAGAGAGGCTATGTTTGTGTAGTTCGTGGGGTCAATGAACATGTCAATGATTGCGAATTTCTGATTCGGGTAGTCATCTGCAACTGCCATCATTGCGTCAGCAATTTCGAATCCAACACCGATGATAATGTCGTAGGGGTCGTCAAACTGGGCATGCGCTGCATATGAACGTAGGAATCCCTCGAACTCTGCTATTGCAGTTGGTTCAACTTTTGCGAACTCAATACCAAACTCTGCGGCCGCATCGAGTGCTCCTTTGTAACAGCCGTCGTTGAACGACTTGTCACCAAGGCCTCCTGTCCCAAACACGATTGCAGCCGTAAACGGGTTCGGGTTGCCTGTTGTGGTCGTAGTAGTAGTCGTAGTTGTCGTCGTGGTAGTATCTGTTGGTGCAAAGGGATTGAAGGCTATGAAATAGATTCCAAGGCCAGCAATTGCTATCACGACAACTAGTACGACAGCTATTACTCCTCTATTACTAGAACTCATTCTATCTTCTCTTCTCCTAACATGTTAGTTGTGGAGTATCAAACGCTGTCTCTATATAGTTTAGCGTTTAATTGTCCCTTCCACACACAGAACTCACTAAAAAAGACGTCGAATGACAATGCTTCAATCATATTGCTTCTTCAGTTCATGAAGCTGTTTCCGATTGTAACCGGTTTCTGACCATGGTCTAGAGATGCAGAGATGGTCACGTATAAATCGATCTAGGTAGAATCGCTGCAATTGACGTGGCTTCTGACACGAGTACGTTTAAATGTGGACTCTTTGGCCCATCTA
>CAYFTD010000443.1:0-4387 GCA_964345915.1 uncultured archaeon | reverse complement strand
CAGCGCAATAAATGGGGCGAATTCTCGCTGAATCCTCTACAAACCAGCTTCATCGAGAAGTTTCTCCAACGCGGTAGTACCCGGCCAGGGGTAGACATGACTGGAGTAGACGCCCAGTGAGGCAATGGAAACCACGAACGGGGCCTTCCTGATGTTTCGCAGTATGGTTTCGGCCTTTTCGAGGTCGTCAACTACGAATCTCGCAAAGACCGTCGGAGTAGTTGCTGAGATGAACGGAGACCAAAACTCAAGAGGATACTCTTCTCTCAACCAGTCAATAACAGACTGAACTGCGACCTTTGAATCATCCCATTCGATTCGAATGATGACCTCAGTGAGACCAGCTGCACCCAGGTACCACCACACGGCAAGACTCACGCCGCCACCATCCTGCAGCTCTTGCAGTGCCTTTCTGATCCTCCTTGCTGACAGGCCAATTCTCTTCGTCATCTCTGTGACAGTCATACGTGGATCGTACAGAAGACCTCTCAAGACCTTCATGTGTGTCTTTGTCAACTCGACTTTCTTCCCTCTCGGGTAGAGCAGTACGTGAATCTCTACATCGGTGACTGACTCCAGACCCCGAAGGAATCTTCCTAGATCCGAGAGTCCGTGCGGGACGACAGCCTCTGCAAAGACGAAGTATAGACTTCCAACGCCACAAGCTACTGGACTTACCTGCATCACTTCGCTCCGAATTCCAATCTGATCAATGAACTCTTTTGAGAACTCAGACCCATCCGTTCGAACTAGTGCGATGACCATGTCCGTTCCATTCATTTCCAGAGAGAGTCCCACAACGAACCGATCAATGAGACCGGTTTCCAGTAGTCTATTGACGCGCTTCTTGATGGCATTTGCAGTCATGCCAAGTTTGAGGGCCAAAGATTGGTACGATGCTCTGCAATTGGTATCTAGTTCTAGGATGATGCGCTTGTCCAGGTCGTCCATGATGGGTGCTTCCCTATTGGTGTCAGTGTCGCTCGGCTAGAGATGGCTTAGAGATACTTGGCCACCTCCCTTTCATAATCCTTGCCTTCTTTGGTCTTTCGTCCTGTCCACATCATCAAGCTTGGTCACATTGTCTGACCTCGCCTCTTTGTACTCCAATTCAATCTGCTTGAGCTTCCTCTCAACCTTCTCCTTGAGCGTCTTGACACCTGGTGAACGTCCGTATTCAATTGCCCGAACCAAAGTCTCCATAGCTGCTTCTGGATTGTTCTCCATGAGCCAGAAGTCTGACTCGAGTAGGGCGTGTTGAATGATGAATCCCGGCAACTGGTTGTCACGTCCATGTAGTTCAAGTCTCCTCATCCATGACCTAGATGGTGGTGCAATTGGTTTGCCATCTCGCTCCTTCAGAAGTTTCAACTCGAGTTGCGCAAGAGTATGTAGACATCGGTTGACAAAGGCTCTATCACCCTGACGTTCAAATATGACAAGTGCGTCCTCAACAAGCTGGAGCCCGGTTCCTAGGTTGCCCAAGCCTACTTCGTAGCTTCCTGATGCATAGTAGTAGAATGCCATATCAGGTTCTTGCCCACTCTCATATGCAAGTTTGCGGGCGGCGTCAAGACGGAAGCTGGCCTCTTCGAGCCGATCTAAGGCCGCAAGAGCTAAGGTCATGGCACAGAGTGTCCATACGTTTCCTTCAGACCCCACATCCTGATGCTTCTCAAGAGCCCACTTCGCCCAGGTGAGTGACTCATCAAAGTTGCCAAGGTCAAACTCTATCAGGGACAAAGCAACAGCGTGTTGGTCTGTCGGACCCTCTTGGGGACTATACACGCTTGTGCCTCTCTGGAGGTATTTCAGGGCAAGATCGAATTCGCCCAGAATCACTGACACATAACCCATTTCTATTAGGACTGCAGCCATCAGGAATTGGTCCCCAAGTGAGATTGCTAGATCGTAGGCCTGCTCATGATAATCCAATGCTTCCCTGGGTTGGAAGCTGGAGGTCAGGATTCCACGCCAAGCAAGAAGCCGTGCTCTTTCATACACATTGTCGAGTTCCATCGCGGCGTCAATGCCCTGATCGCATGTTCTGAGCGCGCTGTTGAGGTCTGCCTCTTGCCACTTTATTCTGGCATCAATGTGACATACCTGAGGGACATAACAACGAAGCTCAGGACTCTCTTCTAGCAAGGCCTTTGCCTCATCCAGAGCTGAACCGCCTTGTGGGGTGAGTATGAGACTGTAGGCTTTCAGAATGAGGAGTTCCATCTTGAGCCACTTTGCAGGTTTTGTCGCCAGCGCATCCTCAACAGCGCTCGCAACCTCTTCCTGAATAGCAATCCTGTCCCCTCGGCTTCGAATAGGATAGGTCCATGGCTTCACAATTGGATGATCTCCAAACTCCTTTGCTATTGATTCGGTCACTTCTGACTCTCGGAGTTCCCATGCATGCCATGCCGCAATATGAGCGAGGATTGGCGTGGCATCTTTAAATTGAACATGATTTCCTAATCGAACAACGAAGTCCTGATAGTTTGTGGCCTCACTCATAATGGATACGAGGATATCTCTCTCCTGGTTGTCCACGAAGTCATAGTGCATCGTGACGGTGCCTAGTGGCTTCATGCTCTCCACACGCTTGGGCTCTTTCATATTAGATGTACAATCCAGAAGAATAATCTTCTGTAAGTGGTAGTTTGAGGGGGCAAACTCGACATAGGATGTCCAACTGGAGGGATCTGGAAGTATCCATCTCTGCTGATGGTATGAGTCGAATTCTCTTCCATAGTTCAAATGCTGAACCTCATGGTTGGGTTTTATATAGAAGCTGATTGCTTCGTATGGTTTACAGCTACCACCGGGAGATTGATGGCAATGTCTGGATACACGACCCCACCGATAGGACAGAGGATTGGCTTCTTCGAGCATAAAGAAATGGTATTGGCTTATCGGCTGCTGCTGGACGATGCTTTTCGAAAGAACGTTTTGACTATAGGACTAAAGAGTAAGAAGGCCGACACAGTTAGGTTGGGAGTACAACCACCAATCAGTACAGGTAAGACTTCCATCCTTGGCAAGGGTAACAAGAAGTATCCTTATGTATTGACTCACACAGAGATAGATGACCTGCAGAAAAACATCCTGAAAGTCTTGAAAGATGCCGATATAACGGACTTGGGAGAGCTTAAAGTCGGAGAGCTTCAATCAAAATACTTCGATAAGTTCAACAAGAAAATCGATTATTTCGTAAGAGACTTTGGTCCAGAGGAAGACGGATTCAAAGGTTGACACGTAACTCAAGGTCAACCCAAGAGGCATTCGAGAGGACTCTCAGCGCAAAAACCTACGCTAATGAAACTGTCCGAGGAGCCACCTACGAAGGCATGCCGCTATCTCTGACGGTCCTTGTTCGGGAGTAGATTTGATGCGAGTTGTTCTTGCCGCCACACATCAGATGTCTGTTGGCCATCGTATCCCATTACACAGATGCCTCGGCGTACTAGCCCTTTCGGCAGCCCTCAAACGCCGAGGTATTGATTGCTTGGTTCTAGACCTCATTGAGTACGGGAAGCTGGTTAAACAGGACTTGGAGTCTGCGATAGAGCGAATAGTGGATACCTTCGTTTCCTCAAGGCCCGACGTCTTGGGCTTCTCAACAATGTCCAATAATCTGGCCATTGCGATTGAGGTATCAAGGCGAGTCAAGGAGCAGCTCCCAGAAACGCACATCATCTTGGGTGGCCCAGGCGTTTCATTCTGTGCTGTAGAAACTCTTGAGGCATTCCAACACCTTGATTCCATTATCCGCGGAGAGGCTGACGTTGCATTTCCTGATTTCATTGAATCACTAAGCATTGACGACAAGGTTCCTACGGTTCCGGGATTGGTAATTCGTAGTAGAAAGAGGATAATTGATAATGGATGGCCAGAGCCTATTAGAAACTTGGACAGCCTTCCAGTTCCTCTCTATGGAGTTAGCCAACTTGACCCTCATGACGAAGAGAATGCAGTCCACTTGGAAGTGGGAAGGGGCTGTCCCTATAACTGCGTATTCTGCTCGACTTCTAGCTACTTCAAGAGGAAGTTCAGAGTCAAGTCGGTTGACCGTGTCCTAGAAGAAATCACCGTCATTCAGAATCATCTTCCTCAAACATACATATCCTTCTCTCACGACCTCTTCACGTTCAATCGCGACTATGTCGAGGGAATATGTGAGGCTCTTGGGCAGCACGAGCCAAGGGCAAGTTGGGGATGCAGCGGCCGAATGGACACTGTGGACGCCGAGTTGCTTAAGACAATGCGGGATGCAGGATGCTTTGGCATCTTCCTCGGGATTGAAGTCGGAACTGAGCGAATGCAGAATATAATACAAAAACGACTCGACTTGAGTAGACTGATGGAAACCGTACGTGCAATTGTGGACCAAGAC
>CAYFTD010000442.1:0-3277 GCA_964345915.1 uncultured archaeon | reverse complement strand
ACATTGAAGGAGCGGAGTTTAGGGTACAGCTAAATGCCACGTACAGCATTGGTGAGCGAAGTTTCATTGTATATGTTGGGGCAGATTTCGGACAACCTAGAGCCGATATTCATAATCTGTATGTGTACTCACTACCTGACATAGTCGTTGAGGCCTTGGGAGGATGGGTGTTGGACCAAGGGGACATGACGACACTTATGGTGACGGTGCGCGATTGGAACGGGACTCTGATTCCTGATGCAACGGTGACTGCATACATCCCTAGTAGTGTGGCACTGATACCGGTTGGCGACGGCACTTATTGGGTGGACATAGATACTGTCGGTTACGCTCCAGGAAACTACTCGATACTCGTAGCGGTGGAGCACACATACCTCTTCCTTGATGACTTCTATCGTGATCTGACTGTGAACGGTCAAGCGGTTGTGGATGTCCTCATTCCAGACTTGGTCTTCAATCATCAAAATGCAACGTTTGAATTCGCGGTTGTTGACATATATGGAAACCCGCTGTATGACTTCGATTATGACTTCGTCTTCGCAGGCACATTCACCAATTCCGGAACATCATTCAGCTATGAGGTCTTCTGGGACTTCCTACCAAATGTCTACCCGGGACAGTATCCTCTCAACATGACAATTGATGGGTCATTCCTATCCCAGAGCCAATTTGTGGTCTGGGTAGACGTCTTGGGGAGTACGCTGTCGAGCGTTCTTTCGCCACTGAATCAGTCAACATACCTTCAGGGCAATCAGATCAACTTCACGGTTTTCGTCGAAGATTTGGAAACTTACCCCATCTCAGGAGCCGAGGTAACTGCAACTCTTAGGGGGAGTACATACACCTTGTCAGAAGGAGTGTCTGGGGTCTATTCGAGGATTGTCCCCACAGCTGGACTCCCCTTGGGTCAGTACAACGTGACAGTCGGAATATCACACGACTATCTGACCACTGATTCGGCATACTTGGAGTTGTTCGTAGAGGGTTATGCGGAAGTCGACCTGTCGGTCACTCCGAGTCCTGTACAGAACAAGTTCAACGTCACTTTCAATCTTACAATCACAGACCAGTACAGCATTCCCTTGTCCAACTTCGACTACACTCTTGACTTCGCAGGTGTCTATAACAAAAGTGGTTATTCGACATCGCATAAGTTGTCATGGACAGTGCTTCCCGCTTTCATTGCTGGTAACTATTGGTTGAATATTACACTGAATGGCACATACATCTTGTACACTACATTCAACTTCAGCATCGGTGTGAAAGGAGTAGTGGCCGCCAGCGTTCTGGCGCCGTTGGAAGGTGCCTCGTTCACGCAGGGAGACAGCATCGAGTTCAGTGTCCTCGTACAGGACGAGCTGTTTAACAATATCACCGGGGCCACTGTTGAGCTTCGTGTTGGTGGTAAGACCTACTTTCTGACTGAAGTGTCAGATGGAATCTATAATCATACAGTCGCCGCTACAGACTTACAGATTGGCGAATACCTTGCGCAGATTATCGTTTCTCAAGCTTTCATGGACACTCAACAGCTTGCTGTGAGTATCTCACTGACAGGAGATACGATAGTCGTCGTGAATACTAAGCCGGACACGATTATGAACTTCGAGAATGCCACATTTGAGGTTCTCGTCACCGACTTGGGCGGCTTCGCAGTGAATGAATTCGACTACCACATGGATCTTGGTGGTATATACAATACATCAGGTACGGCTGGCTTTTACAACAAGACTTGGACCTTTGTCCCTCAACTGCTGCCGGGTTCTTATGTTCTCAATGTGACCATCTCAGGTCCTCGCATTCCAACGAAGTGGGTGACAAGCGTAGTCCAAGTAAAGAGTGAAACAAATGCCACTCTATTCTCACCCATGGAGAATACTACCTATGTACAAGGAACAGACTCCATAGTCTTTAGAGTAGACCTTAGGGACACGCTCGACAACGTAATGGATGGCGGTTCTGTCTCTGTCCTCATCCACGATTCATTCTTTGTGTTGACCGATGAGAACAACGGGACCTACTCTAGAGTCGTATCAACCGCAGGATGGGCTGCTGGCAACTACAATTACACTCTGATAGTGAGTCATCCGTATTTGGCCCATGAATCAACCCTGAGAGGCAACGTGGAGGTCCTAGCAGAGCTGCAGTTCCACATAGAGTTCTTGCCCGAGAATCCACAGCAAGGAGAACTCCTCAACATCACTATAGAGGTGACAGACAAGTACGGCAACCCTGTGTCGGATCTGAATATCACCATCACCTTCCAGGACAATCAGGAAGATGCTGTCGAAACGGCGCAAATCGGGAAATACACCGTAACCTACACCGTTGCAAGCCAGGGCTACGGTGACGAACCCATCCGTGTTGAGGCAGAAGGAGTCATGTGTGTTGCCTTCCCCGGACAAGATTTGGCCAATGTCCCTGTCGATGTAGCTGTTCCGCAAATCACCCTAACCTTCGAGTCCTTTGGCGTGCTCTTCATAATCGTCTTCCTGATTAGCTTCGCTGGAATGGCCATATACTTCAGAATCTCTCGCGGTCTGTCAATAACACGAGGCACACAAGAACAGCTGATGAGAGGAATTCGAAGACTGGACTATCTATACGGTGGTGTAGTGGGCCTCGCCGGATTGACCATCCTGCACTCTTACATATCCGCAGGAGCTGGCAACTATGCGCTTGCGGTAGCTGAGAGCGTCTTGGTCCTTGGCATCTCACTCATATTGTATGGGATTTGGCTCTATCGGGATGCATCTTCATCAATCCTGCACACTCAGAAGGTCAACAGAAGAAGAATGGTGCTCGGTCTATGGCATCTGATCTTCGTGCCAATGTCAGTTGCACAGATATTCGATTGGGGTTTCCACATCGAATGGTTCGAGTTCTATGTACTGGGAGAGGTCCTACAACTAGGCGAGATCTTTGTTCCGACTATCGTGCTCACAATCTTCGCTGCATACATCTCTTCGATTATCATTGTGGTCGTGAATCTCTACAGAGAGATTCGCAGCGGACTCTCTAGAGTGAAGGAAATGGCTATCTTGGGAACGCCACCGATCGTGGTAGAACAGGAGTGTGTAGACCTTGTGGAGAAGATGGGTTCATCCATCCGTATGAAGTTCTTCATGTTCTTGGTGGTCTTAGCTGGTACAACCGTCCTCACAATGGACTTTCTGAGAAGCTACTCGTTGGGTGTCATCGTGCTCATGCCAGTCATCTTCATCTTGGTCATTCCATATGTGACCTCGAAAATGGCACAGGGTGTTTCAAGAGCAGC
>CAYFTD010000441.1:0-5893 GCA_964345915.1 uncultured archaeon | reverse complement strand
TATCGAGTCACCATCCTCATCAGGCTACAGAGATTCACCAAGGGTGATTTTGTCCGAGTAGGTGACGTACCTTGCCAAGTCGTTTCAATGGGCAAGAGTGGACTCACCTGCTATGATCTGAAGGCCTCACAGAGCTTCACAATCAAAGCCAAGAGCTCCAAATGGAGAACACTAGAGTTCATCACTCCCGAGTCCACAAAACGTCAGTTCATGGTTATTTCAAGAGTCTATGGACAGCCTGTTCAGATCATGGACTCCGAAACCTACGAGATGTTTGAGATTGATGACAGTGCCCTCTCTGAGAAGATAGGCGGAGGAGAAACCATCTTTGCCGTCGTGCTTGACGACAGCGTCTACCCTCTTCCTTAGGTTACTTGAGCAAATACTCTCTTGGGTGCATGAAACAAAGAGGTACGCTTAAATGCGCTCCCAAGCCACACTCTGCTAAGGCCCAGACAGAATGGGCCATAAACGGAGGAATTAGTTGTCCCGACGAGGTAAGCGCCGACAGCAGGGTCCGTCATCTGACGAGCCAGTCCGTGTCAGAACGCCCAAACGAGAAGAGGGAGAGATGTTTGGCATCATAATTCAGATGCTAGGCTTTGATAGGGTCAGAGTGAGATGTGAGGATGGCGAAATCCGAATTGGACGAATTCCTGGCCGTATGAAGAAGAGGGTGTGGATGCGCGTCGGTGACACAGTACTAATCGTACCTTGGGAGTTTCAGTCTGATTTGAAGGGAGACGTTGTTTGGAGGTATAGGAATACGGAAACCGAGTGGCTCCAAAAGAAAGGACTCCTTAAGATGTTCTAGGCCAACCTTTTTCTGAGTAATCAGCGGACGACGTGATATGAGGCACAAGTGCTTCTTGAAGGAAGGCACCCTGAGTTGAAACGTCTGGACAGAGAGCATGAGCGGATCCTCTCTGAGCTCGACCGCCGTAAGATGAAACGACGGAAGGACTCAGACGAGTTCAAGGTTGTTGAGGGCGTGATTGACCCGCCGACGCTCAAAGCACTCTACAGACTACTAAACAAGGGAGTCATCAATGCAGTACATGGCACCATCAGCACAGGGAAAGAGGCAAATGTCTATCGAGGAGAGGACCTTGATGGACAACCAGTAGCTATCAAAATCTATCGAGTTTCTACTGCGGAAACTGACTTCATGCTCGAATACATCGTAGGCGATCCAAGATTCAGGCGCATCAAGAGGCGAAGCAGAGCACTGATACCTCAGTGGACACTCAAAGAATTCAAGAATCTCACACGCTATCATGATGCGGGAGTACGTGTTCCCAAGCCAATAGCCGTCGACCGAAATGTACTGGTCATGGAGTTCATAGGTGATGCCAAGACAGCCGCTGCTGCGCCGCTCTTGAAGACAGTAGATGTTCCGTCACCCGTGAAAGTCTTCAATCAACTGATTGAGATGGTTCAGATTGGTTACACCAAGGCGGGTCTAGTGCACGCTGACCTGAGTGAGTATAACGTACTTTGGTTCAAGGGACCTGTGATAATTGACGTTTCTCAGGCCGTACTCACGACCCATGACAACGCTAAGCGATACTTGATACGAGACATTCAGAACATAGCAAGCTTCTTCCGGAAGCTAGGAGTGGAGCCGGAGAATCCGGAAGAGATTGCCGAACACATATTGTCCTCTGGTGAAGAATAGATGCATTTCCAAGAAACTGTCAGAGTTCCTGTAGAAAGAGTAGGCGTCATCGTTGGGCGTAACGGCAGAGTCAGGAAGAAAGTGGAGCAACTGACGAACACCAAGATTGAGGTAGACCCTGAGGGAGTTGTCACTATTAGGAGTCCAGAAGACACTGAGGATCCTGTTCTGGCATGGAAGGCTCGTGACATTGTTCGCGCCATGGCTCGTGGCTTCAGTCCTAAAAACGCGCTCTTCCTCATTGACGAAGATGCACGACTCGTGATCATCTCTCTCAGGGAGATTGTTGGATCCTCACCCAACCAGCTGAAACGAGTTGCTGGCAGAATCATTGGAGAGAATGGAAGAACAAGAAGAGCAATTGAGCAGACAACCGAAACCAAGATATCCGTTTATGGAAGGACAGTTTCACTGATCGGGTTTGACCCTGGTCTCCAGTACGCACATAGAGCTGTCGATATGCTAATCGGAGGAGCCTCTCACAGCGCAGTCTATTCAATGCTTGAGAGAGCTCGAAGACAGATAAGTCGCCTTGAAGCTGAGCTCTGGGAGGACACTGACCTCTGAACCTCGAGGAGTTGTAATACCTCCTCTAATAATCCCAATCCCTCATTCTCTTAAATGGCTAAGATGAATATGACTCACCAGTCAGAAGAAGACTTTCGAGGGATCTCACCAGCAGAGTTCTTCTATAGAAATCGCCAGATGGCAGGCTTTGGAAACCCCACACAATCCGTGTACTCTACAGTCAGAGAGCTAGTAGAGAACAGTCTAGATGCCTGCGAAGATGCTCACCAACTCCCAAGAATCCGGGTCTGCATCAAGTCTCATCGATCCAATATGCTCACAGTAAATGTTTCCGACAATGGAGCAGGAGTTCCATATTCTCACGTTGCAGAGGCCTTTGGTCGGGTTCTTTATGGTAGCAAGTTCGGTCACAAACAGAAGCGTGGTACTTTTGGTCTAGGGGTGACAATGGCTGCCCTCCATGGACAAATCACAACTGATGAACCTGTCTTGATTCACACTCGAACAACGGAAGGTCCGGGTATGGTCTTCCGTATTCTCATTGACGTCAAAAGAAACATTCCCATTATCGAGAATGAAGAAGTACTGAGAAGGAAGGAGCGAGGTACCACCGTGACAGTCAAGTTAAGAGGCGACTTGAAGCGCGCTCAGGAGAGAATAGAAGAGTATCTAAGACTGACGACTGTGGCGTCCCCGCATGCTCAAATCACACTCTTGATCAACGATTCATCAAGCAAGGTCATGGGTGGGTTTGTCGACTCAGTTCCTGAAATGCCAGTTCCAACTAGGCCGCACCCCAGGGCCGCAGATCTTGAGCTACTTCGTCGACTCATTGAGAGTAGCAAACCTAAGGGGCTTCGGGATTTCTTGATTGATTCCTTTCAGCAATTGGGAACTAGAACTGCAACCCGACTCCTAGGGTTCCTAGCAATGGATCCAAATATCCAAGTCAAGACGATGAAACGCGAAGACATCTCTCGACTGGGTGCGGCGCTTCGTAACTTCGATGGTTTTGGTAGTCCTAGCGGCAAGAGTCTGAGTCCCATCGGAATGGATGCTTTTCTCAAGTCGGTAGGAGCCACCTTCAACACGATAATGCTTAGCTATACACAAGGGGCTACTTGTGAATGGGGCGGCAACGCCTTTGGAATTGAAGGAGTGGTGGCGTTGGGTGATGATTTTCCATCGGCAGACATACCAACGCTCTACCGATTCGCCAATCGCGTGCCTCTTCTCTATGATGCAAGCGAGGACATCTTGTTCAAGGTGCTGAAACAGGTCAACTGGTCGAGGTATGGCGGCACAGGTATGAAACCCGTTGCATTGTTCATCCACTTCTTCTCCACGAAGGTACCATACAAGGCTGCAGGAAAGCAGGCCATCGCCCAAATCCCTCAGATTGAAGAAGCGGCTCTGGCGGTCTTTCGCAGACTTGGACGTTCTCTGAGCAAGTCCGCCAAGAAGCATGATCGTTCCCTACGGGACACCAGGAGGATTAGGGAGTTCTCCGAGATGTTTCGGCTGGTGGCTAAGTATGGCTCAGCCCTAGCAGAATCGGAAACAGTTCCTTCTACTGCCAAGATGGTGAAACTCCTTTTCGAGGCGAATAATGATGTCTGAGAGAACCGGAGTGGACATTCTAACAACTATGGGGAAGGAGATAGTGGATGCTCTCCAGCGAGGTGAGTTTCCGATTCTGAATCTGCCTGACAGAGGGACGACGAATATCCTGTATGACTCGAATCTCG
Organism: uncultured archaeon; assembly: GCA_964345915.1. GTDB lineage: Archaea > Asgardarchaeota > Thorarchaeia > Thorarchaeales > Thorarchaeaceae > SMTZ1-83. The sequence continues at coordinate 1,939 of CAYFTD010000441.1, read as the reverse complement.
ATCAGTACATCCTTGGGAGTTCACAAGTGAAGCGCGACTCCAGCAATCTCAAGCACATTCGTAGCTTTGCTCAACTCGTCTGGGTTGCTCATTTCGCCAAACAGCTTCTTCAAGCAAAACGTACTAGCTCACTTCGAGACCTATACTACTCAAGTGAGGCATTTGGTGTGGAGTTTAGCAATCAAGCAGAATCGGATAGGATAATCGTTGACCTTGAGTGTTTGACCGGGCTGTCGAGGGAGGCTTTTGGGATATTTCCTGAGGAACACTCATCGATTTTTGGAGGTGTTACAATGCAGTACACCGTCCCAGGATACGAGGACAAACAAGTGAATCTTACAATGAGTCCAGATGGTCTACCTGTGGGCCGTGCTCTAACGACCGCTCAGCCTCTGAGAACGGATGCAGAGGTCATCCTGGCCGTAGAATCAGGTGGCATGTTCTCTCGGTTGATAGAAACCAAAGCATGGGAACGATACAAAGCTGTGCTTGTACAACTGGGAGGACAGCCTCCGAGATCCACTCGTGCCCTGATGAGAACGATCCACGAAGAGCTAGGTCTTCCTGTCTTCATATTCACCGATGGGGATCCTTGGGGAATGCACATTGCCCAGGTGGTAATCAGCGGCAGCGCGAACTCTGCTCATCTAAAGGGACTGACGATTCCCTCCGCAAAATGGATCGGTGTGACTCCCAGTGACATAGTTGAACACGAACTCCCTTCAGAACCCATGAATAATGCGGATCTCAAACGCTTGGACGAGCTAGCTCGGGATGTGCGATATTCTAACAAAGAATGGCAGGGACACATCCAGCATTTTCGGCGGCTTCAGAAGAAGGCGGAGCAGCAGGCCTTCAGTAGACACGGAATAGACTACGTCGTTGACACCTATTTGTCAGACAAACTGGCTTGATTCAGAGCCCAAGCAGCTGAAACACCAAGAGAAGAGCAACAGCCCCGTACGCAATGATCGCCTGAAGTGACACCAACAGATTCACGTTCTTCTTCTCTGTCACGTTCTTTGAGAAGTGGGGCAATATCCAGTAGATTGTATACGGTCCCGCAACCTCCAAAGTACCGTCTTCTTTAGGCCTTGCGAACTTTTTGTACTCACCATGGGTACGGTTGACGCGGACCTTGTAAAAGATGTAGAGCAGAAAGTTCAGCCCAAAGGGCAGATACAGGAAGACTGCCAGTCTGTCCATATTACCAAGTATCAATGCTGCAGCCATTGCTGCTCCCATTGGCAACCTCCCGACGTCACCCGGCAAAATCCTTGCGGGGTACCTATTGAACAACAGAAACGCCATTGATGCACCCATTAGCGCTCCGGCGACAACCCCAGCATCTACCTGTGTCTGGGGTATGGCGACTCCTGCTGTGAGCGGCAGCAACACCACATACAGAACTGCTGCTGACGAGTTCACAGTCGAGAGGCCTGCTTCAAGACCATTCATCCCTCCATACATGTTGGTAGAGTCAATGATGAACGTCATCATCAGTGGCACAATTACGAGCGGGTAGAGAATCCCCAAGTCAACGGTGCCCAGGAAAGGAATTGACATGGTTGTCGTTCCGACTTGCATCACTATCATTGGTATTGATGCGATCATCGGGAGGGCTATCTTAGTTCGATTCCTGAAATCGAGGCTATCGTCTAGGAGTCCTATTAGCGCTGCCATTAGAATAGAAACCATTGCCGCCAAGAGTCCGGGGTTCACAATATCTTGGGCCTGAAAAGTTGTTATCCCAATCACAATCAGAAGAGATGTGACAATTGCGAAGAGAACAACGATGCCTCCGCCTTTCGCGATCTCTGGCCTATCCCTCTTGTGAACATCAATGCCTACAAACCCCTTCTGTTCCAGAATTCCTATCATAGATGGAAGTACTAGCACCACTATTAGAAACGCAAGTACTATGGCAATCAGAATAGCT
>CAYFTD010000440.1:0-4582 GCA_964345915.1 uncultured archaeon | reverse complement strand
ATTGCGACTCTCAAAGGGGAGCGCGATGCGCTTCAAGCCGAAATGGATGAGATTACTGGCAAGTTGGAGAGAGTTTCAGAGCTCTATAGGGAAACCGCCGCAGAGAAGGAGAAGCTCCAGGAGAAAGTCGATGTAAGCGACCTTTTAGCGATCTACATCATGTTGATTGAGAACATATTCGGCGGGAAGCCTCATGCCAGAGTTCTCTATACACTGCACAACACCAAGGCTGCAATAACCAGAAAGAACATCGAAGCCAGCACGGGTGTCATGCCTACAGCTGTCATCAAGGCCATTCATGATCTCCGGAATGCAGACCTTGTTTCCTTCGACGAGGAGAGTCAAGAAGTCAAACTCATCAAAGAGATAATGTAGCCTAGACCAGCATTCGGCCTGTTGTGTCAAAGGAGCGAGGGAGAAGAATTGGGAAGAATAAAGTATGCACCCAGCTTGAAGAAGCATGTAAGGAGATACAATCTACATGAAAAGCTGGGCTCGATCTTCAGGCTCTTAGGAAGCGACGCACAACAGGTGGTGGATTGGGCAGAGGAAGAAGCTCGACGACAAATCAAGACAGGCGAAACGTCAAAGGGCTCCAGTCTCGGCAAGACCATCTTTCAATTGATCGGACGTACTGCAGCAATTAGGCTAGTACAGCAGAATCATGCAAGGGGTCGACTAACGACAAAGAGCGAGGTGAAGGCACGGACTGGTCAGAAGGTGGAGATGCCCGTACTCTACCAAGAAGCAGGTCTACGTCATCCTCAAGAGGCCAGAAACCTTAGGCACAATATCTTCCACGAGGCTTTTCTAGCCCTCATCCTCCATTACTTTCCTGATGTGTCCACCAGCGTGCCGTCAACCGGAGCAGGCCTTACACCGGACCTGATTGTCACACACACCAAGCCGAATTGGACGATCTCTGTTGAGTACAAGGGATATCGGTCGATTACGCTCCTGGGTGAGTCGGAGATACTCAAGGCGATGAGATACCAAGCGGCACACGGTACTGCCTGGCTGGTTACGTCATCAACAAAGAGTGTGGGACATCTATACGGCTCCACGTTGTCATCGGAGGAAGTAATCACAAAGGGTCTGGAACGTCTGCGACGTATAGCCAAGAGAAGAGTCTTCACTGAAGAACAGAAGGAAAACAGAGGCATAGCGAAGAAGGGCATAACACACCTGCGGAAGCAGAAGGACACGAAGATCCGATGCAAAATGATAGCGGCCAAAGACTTGTTGGAGTCGTGCCGTAGGGGAAAGCCGCTTAAGGGCCTTGCCATCACAACTGGACTAGAATTCGTAGACCTTCTTGAAGAGTCGGGCTTCCCGAAGCATGCAGAGAACGTTCTAAGAATCATGAAGACGCCAGCTCGCTCAATTCATAGTGATACTGTCACCTCAGTCCGGTTGATCGGTTGATTTCCCGCCCCTACCAAGACAGGTTCCGAACCTTTATTTGGCGTATGCGACAACTCCCAGATGTTTGCGGGTGAGCACCGTAATAGCCGTGCCCTGAGAGGGTAGAGAATTGAATCAGCAAGACGCAAGCAACGTCCCCGGCATGCTAAAGGAGATGCTGAGAAAGCTCTCCAGCAACTCTCCAATCCTGGGGGCAGCCGTTCTATCTATTGAAGGACTGCCTCTTGTCAGCTACTTCCATGGGAGAACAGAAGAAGTCGCTGTGGCGGCAATGGTAGCTGGTATCTACTCGGCGGGGGAGGCTACTGTCCGCGAGCTCCGGCAAGGCGACTTGAAGTCCATAATCATTGAAGGAGAAATGGGCACGACCCTCGTCATCGCTATGCATGGAGGCTACCTGCTGGCGGTGACAGCACCGGAGAACGCAAGGCTTGGACTTGTGTTCAACGATTCTAAGAAGGTAGCACGAGAGGCCGCCAAGTTGCTTCAGGACTTTTAATGGGTGAGCTTCCTATGACGGAGGCGTATCCATTCAAATATCACCCCTGCTGGTCGAATAATAGAGATGCCCTTTGGGAACGGGTTCATCTCCCAGTGGCGAGAACCTGCAACCTCAAATGCGCGTTTTGTGACCATGTTGCTTTTTCGAGTTGTCATCTCCCGCGGCCGGGACATGCCAGTCAACTCATGGACCCGTCAGAGGCTGTTGCTCGAACTATGCAGCTTCTATCCGAAAGACCTGACTTGCGCATTGTCGCTGTGGCCGGACCCGGCGAGCCTCTGGCGAATGATGAGACCTTTGCCACCTTATCGAGGATTAGGTCAGAACGGCCCGATGTCAGATTCTGTCTGTCCACGAACGGTGTTCTCTTGGAAGAGAGTATTGTCAGGCTTGTAGACCTAGGTGCGGAAACAGTTACAATCACCATTAGCACGGTGAAGCCTGAAACTGCTGCTATCATCTATGAGTGGGCGACAATCGAGGAAGCTGTCATGAGCGGAATTGAGATGGGAAGAGAGATCGTGAAAAGACAGTTGTCTGGAATCTCTAAAGCTTCGCAATCCGGAATTCGTGTCAAATGCAACACCATTCTCATACCCACTGTGAATGACTTGGAAATGGCCAGTGTAGCAGAAGCAGTTTCGAGAGTTGGTGCTTCAATTCAGAACATTGTGCCGCTAGTCCCATTTGCAAGGATGAGTCACTTGCAGAAGCCATCCCGACATGAGATTCTAGAGGCACGCAAAAAGGCCTCGGAGTACTGTCGACAGTTCTCACACTGCAGGCAATGTAGAAGTGATGTTGTTGGCGTACCTGGACATGATGCGATTCTTTAGGCGGCATCAGGTACACCCAGACAACCAACCTCGACTAGTTTTCTTATCAGAAACCAAAGGGCGTTCCTGTCCAAAGGGAGAGTTTCCAGGATTTCCTCTATTTCCTTGTGACCGTCAAAGCTGAGAACCAAGGCATCAATCGGCGTTCCGAACTGAGCTTTCAACCTGTCCAAGTGAACACTGTCACAATCCAGTCGAACAAGAATATCCCTCTCAGTTAGGCGACGTCTGAAATCTATCCAACCGTACTTTGAAAGGGTTGAAATGGCCGCTATCACTTCATCTTCAGGAAGTCCGATAAGGTCGAGAATCTCCGCAACAGTTCTCTTCCCGTTGATGAAGGCCTCTACCTGTTCCAACTTCTTGTCAACATCACCAACTCTGAAGCCAATTCTGTGTCCGTCCTTCTTTCGGAATGGTACAAGTTCCAAGTCGACATCAGAGAATGGGAACTCTTTGATTACGTTGAGTGCAAAGTCTCTGAACACTCTCACGTCTCCTTCGAAGTGGCGTAATCTCCTGCCGTACTCTGATTCTATCTGTGTGAGAATGTTCCTCAGTTTGTCACGGTAGGGCGTTTCATCTGGCACCGGGTCAAGGACTAGGAGGACCAGCACGTTCTCCCCGACCTCGATAAGGATGTCGTAGGCTTGCTTCTTGATGGTACGAATGGGGGTCTTTGCAAATATGATCACCGCAGTGACAAACCCAGCAATCAAGTCTGGGTCTACAGTGAGTTCGGCATAAGGAATGTTAAGGACAGACTCTCCTCCCTCCATCCGTATGAGAGACAGATACCTGACCTTTGACACGTCAACCGACATTGTCAGTCACTCCTTCAGTTCGCAAGTAGCTGCTGTCGTGGCCAAGGAGGGGACCGGAGCGGATTCTGTGCATTCAAGACCCACCTGCCCTATGAAATCCTAGTACGCCAGCATCAATCAGATTCTTTGCGACTGTTTTGACTGCTTCCATATTATAAGGAAGCGCTTCACACACCTGCTGCAACGTCTTTGTTCCGTCGCACAACTCTACAAGTTTCGTCAGCTGATCACCATATACGCCGGTCAGAAGTTTCGGAGGTTCTATCACCTTCACAAGAATACTGGTGTCGTGCAATCGTTGGCTTAGTGTTATCCACTTGTAGCGATCAAGCATGGACAAGAGTGCCATGACTTCGCTTGCGGGGATTCCGGACTGTTGCACTATCTCAGAGATTGTGCGCTTTCCATTGATGAAACCAACAATCATTTGCAGCTTCTCGTCAGTTTCACCAACACTCCACGGGATGGCGGAGTGATGGTCCGGTGCGGCCTCAGACTTGGCCACCATTCTGGGAACGAGTTCCTCATCTAGACGCCTGTATGGGTAGACCTCCAATATGTGAAGAGCAAACTCGCGAAATGGGCGGATATCTCCTCTCCAGCTTTTAAGCTGGGTTTCATATCCTGATTCGAATCTCTCTATTACCTGTATCAAAGCCTCCCGATACTGGCTGTCGTCCTCCACTCTGTCAATTATGAGCAGCCCAACGACATAGTCACCTTCCTCAATTACGACTACGTAACCTTCCTTGGTGAATGTCTTGAGCTGCCTGTTCTCAAAGATGATAATGGCAAGAACGAAGCTGGCTACCAGGTCTGGGTCAACAGTCATCTCTCTGTACGGGATTCCTATTATTGGCTCTCCGCCCTCCCGTCTTACCAAAGAGAGATATCTGACCTTTGCTTCAGAATCAGACGCTTCGGTCATAGCCTAGTGATGCTGTAAGAACGAGCAGATATAACTTGTCTGAACATCATGTGAAATCTAGGATTCC
>CAYFTD010000439.1:0-3980 GCA_964345915.1 uncultured archaeon | reverse complement strand
ATGACATGATTTGAGAATCTTGCCTCCTCATAGGTGGAAACGAAGTCCTCGACAGTAACACCATCGAGAGGGATCACCTTGAGTACGCGCTCAAGAAACTCTCTAGCGGTTTCAGAGTGGGAACGTTCAGAACCAGTCTTCATACCGCACATCTGCTCGAAAGTACGATATGCAAGCGTGATTGCGGCCCCGTACTTCCCAGCGTCCGCCAGCTTCTTGATGTTTCTCAGTTTGCCGGGTACATCAATCCCAGTCCTTGTCGGCTTGCTGCTGCCTCGGAAAACCCGTGATATTGATTCTCTCAAGCCCATAGTATATCACCTTGGTTCAGTTATTGACACCGCTTCAATCTGCGGATAGAGATCAGTAAACACACGCATGGTGTCTTCATAGCGATCTCGAGTAAGTTCGTGATCCGAAAAGCGTGCTTCTTCATAAGCTTGTAACAGCTGGATAACAGAGAAGTCGTCCAGCGAAATCTCCTTCAAGACTCGGTCTACGTAGTCCCGTGCGGTCTCAGAGTAGAGTCGCGTTACACCGGTATTCGTGCCGCATGTGTCCTCGAAGGTCCGGTATGTGAGTGAGATTGCTGCACTGTACTTGCCTTGGTCAGCCAGCTTCTTGATCCGTCTCATCTTTCTGGCCAAGTCACTCGCCGGTGAAGTAATCAGTCCCCTGCCAAATCCCCTGACGAAGTAGAGATAGGCGAACACAACAACTACCGCAACGGATATGGCTCCAAGCGGGAGCAAGAGGTCCAGCAAACCGGGGAGTCCAGGCCCTGGGGGCACTATAGCGATGGTGATTTCTGACGAGTCCCGGTCCGTCACTTCAGGTGAAATCAGAGTTGCAGAAACCACGAGAACTCCGACAGGGTCGACTCTGTAGAGCAGTCTGACAGCACCATTGGAATCGGTCGTACGTAGGACCATTGTTGTTCGATTTAGGTTGAGTGTGACATCGCGCGACCTAATTGGTGTGCCTAGTTCGTCGGTCAGGAGTACCGAGATTGTGAAATCGGTGCCGTTGATGACTGTTCGTGGAGTTGCATCGAAGTCGAATTGGACATCGGCGATGAAGTGCACAGTATCTGGTGACTCGCCGGTTGAATTCAGTAGGTATTGGCCAACATCTCCGTCGTAGAACACAGAAACCGGGTAGACACCGCTATCAGTCCAATCAGATGGAATCGTGACTTGAAAGAGACCTCCAAAACCCGGAATGGTTACGTTGTCAACATGGTCTGTGCCTAGATAGATGGCCACAGTTGCCCCTAGGACTGGATTCGTGTCGACGTCTTGGACCTGAATGTTAACGAATATGCTCTCTCCTGGCAGGACCTCATAGGCTTGTGGAATCCCGACTGATACGACCGTGTCCACAAACACGTCAACAAGCCAGAAATCTGATGGTCCAATTGAGTCGAAATAGCTGCCGGGATCAACTTGGAGACTGATGTTGTAGGTGCCCTTAGCAGCTGTTGAGGGTACTTGTATGGTCATATTGAATGTTCCATCGGATTCTGTGACTAAGGAATCAATGGGATTTCCGTCGGCTAGTATCTGAATTGAAACATCTGCAACTGGTCTCCCTCCATCGGTCCCCGATCCTGAGATTGTCAGGTCGGACCCTCGTTCTACTGTCCATTGCGACTGTGCATTCAGAAGAAGCAAGACTTGGTCCCTTACCTCAATTGCCTCAGGCACTGTAGAGGCCGTTTCGAAGGCCAAGTTAGGACGAACGAAGGCAACGTAGTACTGGCTCATTCCAACAGGATGTTCCCATGCGATAGGGTGTATGTATGCGTACGACCCTGAAACTGCATCAGTGATTGTGATGGTCTGGACAATCCAGTCTGTGCCGTTGACACAGTGAATGTCAACCTGGTACCCAGCCATTCCGGAACCGTTGGCAAACCTTAGATTCCCGCTGATCGTCACAGTGTTTCCGCGGTATACAACATAGGTGCTTGCGGTTGCAGTGAGATCTACAGGATATCTTAGAATGTCAACAACCAGGGGAGGTGTTGTGTAGTCTGCCACCCAGTTCCATGGTGAAACGAAGCTGGCACTAATAGCATGTTGGCCCGGTACAATACTTTCTGGGATTGGCCAATTGAATGTGAATGTACCATCTGAGGCTGTGATAGCGGGTCCAACAGGATTTCCGTCAACCAGAATCTGAACCGTGGTTCCACCAATAGGCTCTGGGCCAATAACATAGGTTAGAGTGCCGCTTATTGGAATAGTCTGCAGAATATAGTAAGGAGATACTCCAGCGTCGAAACCGCTGATTACAGTCTGCCACTGCAATAGTGTGAGAGTCGGATGGGGGAGAGTTTCCCCTTCTTCAATGAAAGGCGTTCCAGCGAAATAGGCATAGACCTCAATGCCACTCCGGACTGAGTCCTCATCCATCTCAGAGTAGGTATAGCTGACCCAACCGGTTCCATCAGTGACCAAAGGGACGTCATCCAATCTGTAGGTAGTTCCATTGAACCAGTAGAGTTCGATTGTTGCTCCAGCTATGTCAGACCCATTATGTGCAAAGTACAGGTGCGCTTGAACTGTCAATGTTTCATTCTGGTACACTGGATTCGGTAGGAGAAGAACGTCCACCGTGACCGGATATCTCTCTACTATCACTTCAATGGGTGGAGTTGTGGCATCGTTGTTGTAAGGACTCGTGCTAGTGTAGTTGCACTTGAAATAGTAGCTTCCCTCGGCATCAGGGGGAACTGTGAAGTAGTGTGTATAACTGAAGAACCCTGCTCCGTTGGTGGGTGGGCTGGCAATGAGAGTCCATGGGCCGCCCATGTTCCTAGAAATGAATATGTCAACATTCTCACCCACAAGTGGAGGAGCGCCTCCCAAGTATGTGAGCGTGCCCTGAATGAGTAGTCCTTGATCAATGTAGATAGTGGGGGGTATTAGAACATTGAGTTCAAGGTCGTACAGGATGACTGTTGAGCCCTGGGTTACAGATGCTGCATCACTCCAGAGCGGATTCAAGCTAGTATATTCACACCAGATCCAGATACCACCAAGAGCATCGGTCAGCGAGAAGTTGTACTGGAAGGTAAAGCTGCCAGTGGCGTCTGTCACCTGTGGAAAGGGATAGGTGCCTGTGCTGTTTGAGTACCACACTATGATTGTGGCTCCTGGAATGGGATTCCCATTGTGGACGAATGTCAGCGTTCCAGTGTAGTACAGGACCTCATCGAGGTGGTACGTACCGTTGATGGTGTTGACCGAGATATCCGTCTGATACAATTGAGTCCAGATTGATGGCACGAGTATTCCTGAAGCCCCAGACGTAGAATGGATCACAGTGACAGTTATGGTTCCCTCCGCGTCGCCAGGAGAGAGAGGATAGAATAGCTCGTAATGGCCAGTAGAGTTTGTGGTATCGGGGAACGTCAGAGTGTCCGTGCTGTTCGACCAGTATATGGTTACGTCCTGTGTGTCAACTGGCACTCCACCGAACAGCACCTGCCCGTAGATATGTACGGTTTCATTTAGATAGAAGACTGAGCCGTTCGAGCTCACAGTGACTAGCCAAGATGGTGCCTCAACTAATGGATAGAGATGTGGCGACTCGGCATCATTGACGTTCGGGTAGGGAGAGATGAATGATGCATACAATGTAACATTGCCTTCCTCGTGGTTCAGGGGCACCTGATGATAGTAGACATATCCTCCTGTCGAGTTCGTAACGACAGATGTGAGGTTGTGTAGGCCATCTGTAGCATTATACCACCATATTGTCAGGCGAGCTCCTGCAAAGGGCCACGGAATCTCAGGAAGAGTCACGATCCCCTGAATCGCCATAGTACCAAGTTGGTATACAGGGTCAGGGTCAGCAAAGATGGTTATGTCGACATCCCATTTCTTAACCTCAATAGTCAATATGGGTGACTGAGAGTCATCGTAGTACGTGTCCAGGGATGTGAAGTTGACCCAGTAGTCGACGAATCCTTC
>CAYFTD010000438.1:0-6550 GCA_964345915.1 uncultured archaeon | reverse complement strand
GAGGACATCGCAGACAACCAGAACAACTACACTCGCTTCTTTGTGTTGTCGAAGGTCAAGCCGACTCCTACTGAGAATGATAAGACCTCAGTGATCTTCTCAACCAAGCACGTTCCTGGTGCACTCTATGAGTCATTAGGAGAACTTGCCAAGAGGGGGATAAATCTGACCAAGATTGAATCGAGACCCACTCGACAACATCCATGGGAGTATAACTTCTACTTGGACTTTGAAGGGCACCAAAACGAGAAGAGGTGCTCAGAGGCACTCGAGGGTCTGAGGGGTAAGTCTGTCTTTGTCAAGGTGTTGGGCTCTTACCCAAAGGCTCTCGGACAGTCCAGCGAGAGTGAGAAGTGAAGTCACCTATGGTGATGTGTGACTTTACTCGTATTTACAGGACCCACCCGCACCACAGGGAAGAAGGGCCGAGGCTTCAAGGGTGGGTCCTTCTTGGGAGGTGTCTACAGGGGAATGAGGTTTCACAAATAGAAGGTACTAGTTGGTGTGGCGGGTCTTTTCTTCTCTAGTGGGAGCAGAGGGGGTGACAGGGACGTAGACCTGAAAACAGTACCCTGAGGAAACCTCGGAGTTTCATGCAGACTGTTTACTGAATGTGAGTGTCGTCCTTGGAATATAAGGCCCTAGCGCAGTGTAGGGTCGAAGTGACTTGTGCCAAACGCGAAAATCATGTCAAATTCGAAATGTATGCTCAGTGATTCTTTCACGAGCAACGAAGAATAACCTATAAAGCAGGTTTCTAATGAGACGCTTGTCTGAGGAGTGAATTGCCACGACAGCGCTAAGGATAGGAATCATCGGCACAGGAAACATGGGAAGAATCCATGCCCGAATCCTGAGCGGCATGCACACACTTGCAGGAGTTGCAGATACAGACTTCGAGAGGGCAGAAGAAGTAGCGCGACTCTATGAAGTAGAAGCCTATGATGATTACCAGTCTATGATAGACCAAGCCAATCTGGACGGAGTGGTGGTATCTACACCAACCGAAACTCACGCAAGGATCGTGGAGAAGATCGCCAGCGACAACACGGGAATCCGAGGAATGCTCATTGAGAAGCCCATGGCAAGAAATGTAGAAGACGCCCAGAGGGTGGCCAAACTCCTCAGAGAGAAGTGTATAGTGGCACTTGTTGGTCACTCTGAGATCTACAATCCAGTAGTGGAACGGACACTAAAGCTCATTCGCGACGGTGCAGTCGGCACACCTCAGACTGTAATTCATGACAGGCGGGGATTTGTGTCACCATCGAGGATAGATTCTCTGGGTGACGTGTTCGAAGACATAGGCGTTCACGATTTCGATATTATGCGACGGATAAGCCACGGACCTGCCAAGCTGTATGCTCAGTGCAGCATGAAGAATGAGGTTATGAATGCGGGAACTGTGATGGTCAGGTTTGATAGCGAAGTCGAACATTTCTTCCATCTATCAAGACAATACGTCGGAAGGAAGCGGAGCATGGATGTATCGGGAACGAAAGGCACTTTGACACTCGACTTGTTCGGTCAGATCATCAAGATTCAAGACCTAGATCAAGCGCCTTCAGCTGATGGTAGGACTCTGAGTCTGCCAGAACGAGGTGCCACTATCAAAGTCTACGGAGAACCCCTACAGCAAGTGATTGTCGACTTCCTTCATTGTATTGAAACTGGAGATACACCCAAAGTGAGTCTTGATGATGGTATTGCAGCTCTTGAGATTGTAGAGGCTTCAAGGAAGAGTGCCCTGTCAGGCAAAGTAGTCGATATCATGATTCAGTCGGGACGTCTCTGAGCAATCATGTGGGTCCTCTGGGCGGAAGTCACCTCCACATTCACGTAAGTCCCGTATTCCAAGTCCTCAAGAACAACAACCGGTTTGTAGGCGAAGTTTCTGCACACAACTCCGCCCTTCGAACCGGGCTCTGTCACAAGTACCGGGCCGGACCATCCAATCCATGACTCATTATGCTGTGTTATCATTTCTGACACAAGGCTGGATAGTTTCCGACTTCGTTCTTTCTTGACAGAGGTATCGACCTTCTCATTGGACTTCGATGCTCGGGTTCCGGGTCGGTCCCCGTATTTCGAGATGTTGACCACGCTCGGTTTCACCCGCTCCAGAAGACCAATGGTGGACTCAAAGTCTACTTCTGTTTCACCGGGGAATCCCACAATGATATCAGTAGCTACTGTTGCCTTTGGGAATCTCCTGGTCACCTTATTTACAATCCCAGTCCATTCCTTGGCAGTATATTGTCGTTCCATTCTGTCCAGAACATTATCGCTTCCGGATTGTAAGGGAATGTGGAAGAACTTGAAGTAATGATTAGATACCATGATTTCAGCAAGGTCTTCTATTGAATCGATTACCAGATTGGGGTTGAACATTCCAAGTCGGAACATGTGAAGGCCTTCAATGAGATCAAGTGTCGTCAATAGGTCAGGCAGCGTTTCTCCCGTGTCGTGCCCAAAGACACCAGCATCTTGCGAGGTCAATCTTATCTCTCGATAGCCAAGGTGAACGCATCTCTCTACGACACGACTTATCTCAGAGATCCTGTGGCTCCGCACGTTTCCTCTGGCGAAACGGACTGCACAGTAGGCACAGCTACCTAGACAGCCTTCACAAATCGGAACTGTACAGATTACGCTGTTCGGTGGGCCCTCGAAGAAGCTTAGCTTCGAACTCGAGTCAGAGTCTAGATGGATGATTCCACGTTCACCATGCAACACTCGTTCTACTACTGGACCCATTGACTCAATCGACTGTGGACCGAGAAGTGCTGCAAAGTCCGGTATTGCACTCTTGACTCGATCGATGGAGATGCGTGGAAGACATCCAGCAATCACTACTGGTGCTGACTGCCTAGATAGCTCCTCAAGTCTGTGTACAATGCGGTCCTCTGTGGGCTCCTTGACTCCACAGGAGTTCAGTATGACGAGATTGGCATTCTCAATCTTGTCAACTCGTTCTGCTCCCAGAGTACTGAGATGTCCTACAATGATATCAGAGTCAGACTTGTTCAGGGAGCAACCGTATGTTTCAAGGTAGAAGCGACCGTGCTCCAATCTCTTATCTATCCCCCTTGGACATGTGGTAGCACAACTACCTCGTCATTCTCACGCACTGGTGTGTCTTCTCCTTCGAGTGTCGCCACGTCCCTCTTGTTCAACATCACTATGAGATTGCCGCTTATGCGATTGCCGTCCAATAGCAGACGCCTGACTTCATCTCCTCCAATCTCGACAATCCTATCGATGACCTGCCTGACAGTGGAGTTGTCAGGAACGTCTATGTCGACGACCTGACCATTGAGAGCCCGGCGGATGGGGCCGAAGGACTTGAAGCTCACGCGCACATTAAGGACCCTGAGGGGCCTACTCAGTTGAGTTATTCAGCGTTTTGATAGTGCGAAATGACCTCCTCAGTCAACTCGTCCACAATCTGAATTATCTGCTCTATCTCCTCAGAAGTAGCTGTGTCATAGTGTATCCCTACAGTGACAACCACTGGCTTCTCTAAGGACTTGCATACCTTCTCAGCAGTGGAATTAGCAACAACATAGTCTTTGTGACCTGGAAAGGTGATGCTGTTGACGCTTACGGTCGTTGCATCTCTGTAATGACTCCTAGTGGGGTAGGCAACAGATACTCCGCCAATGTGGTGTTCATCGCCTCCATAGATTGCTACAAGTAGGTCATTGCCTATGGCCTCAGTATGGGTGAAGATCTTGTGACGACCAGCCCGTTTTTCAAACATCATCTTGCATCAGCCTCGGATCTTCGTTCAACTACTGCTGTAAGAGGTTTGCAGTTCAACTCTATTTGTCCTTGCTCTGCTTTTGAAACATGCGCCATGACAAAGTCAGGGTCCTTGGATGTGCAGCTCGGTACTCATCCAAGCGCCTCACGGCTGTCATATGTGGAGCATCCATGACTCTCTCTGGGGTCTCGTGTGCCTCTTTTGATATCTGTTTCAAGGCAGAGATAAAGAGGTCAAGGTCCTGCTTCGACTCGGTCTCGGTAGGCTCTATCATGAGAGCCTCGGGTACTATCAGCGGAAAGTATATGGTAGGAGCATGCACTCCAAAGTCAAGAAGTCGTTTCGCCACGTTCATGGCCGTCACGCCCGTCTTCTCCTTGAGCTCTTCGACGGAAATGACACACTCGTGCATTCGAGGAGCATCCTTTGAGAAAGGAAGCGTAAAACCAGGAATCTTGCCTACATGGTGAGCTACATAGTTGGCATTGAGAACAGCGTTCTTGGCAACGTTTCGAATTCCCTCGCTTCCGAGTGAGTAGAGGTACGAGTATGCCCTGACAAGTATCCCGAAGTTGCCATAGAATCCGTGTACTCTGCCTATTGACCTTGGGAAGTCGTAGTTGAAATCAAATGTGCCTTCCTCGGTCCTTGTTATCCTAGGTACAGGAAGGAACTCTTCTAGCATTTCCTTTACCCCAACTGCTCCCGCACCTGGACCGCCACCACCATGAGGAGTGGAGAATGACTTGTGTAGATTCATGTGTACAACATCGAACCCCATGTCGCCGGGTCTTGTAATACCCATGATTGCATTAAGATTGGCGCCATCATAGTACAGTAGACCACCTGCATCATGAATGATTCCTGCAGTTTCTTCGATGTCCTTCTCGAACACCCCAATTGTGTTAGGGTTAGTCAGCATCAAGCCGGCAGTCTTTGGGCCAGCTGCGGCTTTCAGCGCGTCTAGGTCCACAAGACCGTCAGGACTTGAAGGTAATACTACTACCTTGTAGCCAACCATGGCAGCAGATGCAGGGTTTGTTCCATGTGCTGAGTCCGGTATTAGCATCTCATTACGCTGTTCACACTCTTGTGTGATACACTTGTGATACTCCCGGATCACCATCACTCCCGTATACTCGCCCTGAGCCCCAGCTGCCGGTTGGAGCGTCACGGCATCCATGCCTGTTATCTCGGCCAGCCAATGCTCAAGCTCCCACATCAGTTCCAATGCACCCTGACATGTCGACACATCTTGTAATGGATGTAGCCAAGAGAATCCGCTAAGGCCGGCAGCCAAATCGTTGACAACAGGATTGTACTTCATAGTGCAGCTGCCAAGAGGATATGTGCCTGATGAAACTGAGAAGTTCATTTGAGACAGACGAGTGAAATGACGTATGACTTGGAGTTCGGAAACCTCGGGGAGGGAGGGGGGTCGAGTTCTGATCATTTCTGAGGGTAGCATCGACTTTAAGGAGCCAGCGACACTCTTGATCTCTTTGTCAGCTCCTCGCAGTTTGTAGCTTGTCCTTCCTGGAACAGATGCTTCGAACAAGAGAGGTTCTTTCCATTTTGCTTGACGATACCCAATCATTAGGCATCACCTCCTTCTGCTACAATCTCTTCAACAGCAGTCACGAGCTCATCTATGACATCCTTAGAATGAAGCTCAGTCACGCTGAGAAGCATCGATTCTCCCAGTTCTGGAAAGCTTTGAGTCAGAAATTCCCCTCCATGGAGATCGCGCTTGAGAAGACCCTCATGGACACTCTGAGCGGATATGCCGCCATCGAACTTGACGACAAACTCCTTCCAGAAGGACGAGCTGAAGGCAGGTGCATGCACGTTCGAGATTGCATCCAAGCTCTGGGCTGCATAGTGTGAGTTGTAGGCAGCATTTTCGCCCAGACTCTCAAGACCCTTTGGTCCTAATACCGAGGTATATACTGCTGCCGTAACTGCGACCAACGCCTGGTTGGAACAGATGTTGCTTGTTGCCTTCTCTCTTCGAATGTGTTGCTCCCGGGGACTCAGAGTCAATACAAAACCGCGCTCGTATGGCTCATCTGTTGTCCTTGTCATGCCTACAAGACGGCCTGGCAGTTGTCGGATTAGCTTCATCTCCCCTACGCAACCGAAGACTCCCAAGAGAGGACCTCCAAATGACATAGGTGTACCTAGGAACTGACCCTCACCTACAACTATGTCTGCACCGTAGTTCCCGGGAGGCCGCATTACGCCAAGAGATAACATGTCAACTCCTGCTACGAGCAAAGCACCATTCTCATGGACCACCTTGTTAATCGTGTCTACCTGAGACTCTACGAAACCCAGGAAGCTTGGATTCTCAAGGTATACTCCCGCAACATGATCATTCAAGCGCGTTTCAAGGTCGGAAATGGAAATCAGGCCAGTTTCTTGGTCATATTCAAGCTTCTCTAGTTGAATGCCGAGGGGCTGTGTGTATGTGTTTATGACCTGCCAGTGAGTAGGGTTCATTGTACTTGGAACCAGAAACCTCCTGCGCTTCTTGACCCGGGCACTCATCAAGATAGCTTCGGCAAGAGCACTGGCATGGTCATACATACTGCTGTTGACCACATCTACTTCAAGCAGCTCTGCCATGAAACTCTGATATTCAAACAACGTCTGGAGCATACCTTGACTGATCTCAGGTTGGTAGCTAGTGTAGGATGTGACAAATTCCGAGCGCCCTGCCAAAGCAGGCACCACTGAAGGGATGTAGTGCATGCCTACTCCGGCACCGAGGAACATTCTTCC
>CAYFTD010000437.1:0-5601 GCA_964345915.1 uncultured archaeon | reverse complement strand
ATGATCGAGGTTCAATACTCATCAAGTAAGCGAATGGCTGAAGCAGTTGACTTTCATGAAGGATATATCACAGAAGAAACACTTGCTACCAGCTTGAAGAAGGCGAAGAAACCCACCGGTAACTTCCAAGAGGAATACACCTTTGGTGAAGAGAAGCTTCTGGTAGCGATATCCCTTAGCGAGAAGTAGGACTCTCAGAGAGGATGATACTTCCGTAGAGGTGTATATGACTCCGAAGCTTTGGTCACAACCCAGTTGGTTTCCTCAGCAGCACCTCAATCAAGGTATGGTAGAATTCAGCATTCTCTCTTATTGAAGAGAGTGAGACCCACTCGTTTGGCCCATGGACATTACCTCCACGCGGCCCAAAATCGAACAGTTCAGGCCCGTCCGAGAAGAAGCGTGAGTCTGATCCGCCAAACCCTTCAATCAGACGGTACCGAATTCCTTCTTTCTCCAGTGCCCACTTGGCAGAACGGATAAGTCGCGAATTGGGGTCGGAATCTACATAACCAGCTCCAGAGTTCACTTTCAGAGAGAAGATATCCATAGAGTCATTCAGAGCCCTGAGGATGGCATTTTCGACCGATTCACCATCGTTGGTCATGGCGCGGATATCATAGTAAAGAGTCCAAAGATCACCCTCCAAGGAGAGCAAGTTCGGCGAGATTATCGTGCCTTTATCAGAGTGCTTCGTTTCGAATGCCGCCTGTGACACGGGTAGAAGCGATCTGGCCAAGGCTGTGAGTGTGCTATCATACTCTTCTTCTGAGGCCGCATCATCGGGATGCAGAAGATCAAGTTCGACCCAATCAGGTACAATGTTAGATCTCAGGAATGAGCCTCTCACGTTCTGGACAACGGTGTATGGATTCATGTCTAAATACTTGGAGGCTGCCAACATCGAGTGTCTATCTACACCAGGCCTCATGTATGCTGAATGACGAGACTCGCTACCGAGGACCTCCGTAGTGAAACGAACTGTTTCGCGATTTCCTTTCAGCTTCTTCTTGGAGGTCTTTGCCTTAATTGTAGTCGGTAGGATGTTTCGTCTCCTGTGTATTATCTGTTGGTCGATGCCATCAGCAACCACCACATAGTCTGGAAAGAGACCGGATTTGACCAAGTGCTCTCGGAGCACGTTAGCGCCATTCCTACCACCAATCTCCTCGTCCCCAGTCGCCGCAATCATAACCGTGGCGGGATAATCGCTCTCTGCAATCTTCTCAGCCAACATCAGCAATGATACAACGTTACCCTTGTCGTCACATGCCCCCCGGCCATAGGCTCTATCTCCGTCTACTCTGATTCTGAACGGGTCGGAATTCCATCCCTTGCCAACTGGAACTACATCAAAGTGTGCAAGGAACAGTATCTTGAACTCTCCGTGGCCTCGACGACCAAAAGCAGAAGTGTACCCTTCAGACTCGATGAGCTCAGTCAAGAATCCAAATGATTCGAGCTTCTCGTTGACGTATTTGGCGCATGCGGAGGATGCTTTCTTCTCCGGAGGATCATTGATTGTCTTGAAGGAGATTAGCTTTCCAAGCTCATCAAGTGCCTTTAGTTTCATGATGTGTCTGAGGGGGAGCTACGTCAGTCAAATATCCATCGAATGCAAGTAAGCGAATCGGCAAGAACCAAAGAAAAGAGAGCGAGTGACGACCAGTCGGTCGCCACCCATGCTAGAGTGATTCACTCTAGGTTCGCTTGTAGACCCATCTGCTCCATGAGCCTAGGCTTGGCATCTGCTCAGGCATCTTCTTGCGCTTTCGAATCTCCAATATCTTCTCTTCTTGCAGGCCACCCGGTAGTGGCTCAAATCCTCTGAACTCGTATCCAAAGAAGCTCCGTCCTGAAGTGGCACTTCTGAACTCGTCAGCTATTCCAATGGTTTCCGCAGTGGGCAAGACACCTTTGATCGTGACTGTGTCCTCCTCGGCCTCAATCGTGACAACCTGTCCCCGATGGCCGGTCAGGACCTTAATCACTCCGCCCTGAGTATCTGTAGGAGTCTTAATGTCAGTGTTGAGGATTGGCTCAAAGAGACCCGGAGTTGCTGTCAGGAAACTCATGTTCAGTCCGGAACTGGTCATTGTGGCGACTTCGCTGTATCCTGTGTGGGCAGGATCATTGTGGACAGTCGCATCCGTCAGTACAACCTTCACTCCCATTACCGGTTCACGCGCAAGTGGACCTTGGTCAACGAACTCACGGAAGGTAGTCTGCAGATAGGAGAATATCCTATCGAACCTCTGCACTCCACTCATGGCATCCACGAGCATAGAGGACTCATAGATGTCGAGAATCTTTCGTGCCTTTTTTGCGTCCCATCCTGCCTCATCACGAAGTATCTGAGCACGCTCACGTGCGTTCTGGTCGGGCGTAATGCGCTTCCTCCTGATCAGCTCAATCGTCTTCTCATCAAGCGGCTCAACATAGAGGCGTAGGCGGTTGTGGCCGTTTGGCGATTTCGTGTGGAACTCGTCGCCTCGCTCGGTAATCTTCTCACGGTACACAATGATAGGTTCAGAGATTGAGATCTTGACCTGCTCGTTGATGCGCTTTGTGAGAATCTCTATCTGAAGTGGATCTATGCCGTCAAGTCGGTATTCACCCGACTCCTTGTCATGAATGAATCTGGCCGTTGGATCAGCCATAATCCATTTTGAAACAACTTCACCAAGTTTCGCAATATCTTGCGGGTCTACTGGCTTGATGCTTCTGCTAACAACAGGCTCGCTCACGTATTCAATAGCCTCGAACGCTGGCATCTCGGAGTCAATCTCAACGAAAGACTCACCTGACGGACATATGAAGCCAAAGACTGAGAAAAGGTTCCCTGCAGGAACCTCGTCCATTGGGAGGATGTCGGTGATCTCCTGCACACCCAGTCTCTTCACTGTAACATTCTGCTTCATTCCAACAAGCCTGATGGCCTGACCTGACTTGATGGTACCTGAAAAGACTCGCCCAATGAGAGTTGGTCTCTTGCTCTTTGGGTCCACAAAGATCTTTGTGATCATCCCGAGAAGTGGACCATTGCGATCACAGTCAAGAAGGGCCTTTCCTTCAGGGGTGTCCAAGTCGCCCTTCCATATCCTGGGTATCTTGTACTTCTGAGCGTCCTTCGGATTCGGAAGGTGATATACAATCATCTCGAGGAGAGCATCATCAAGGGGAAGATTCTCTCTCAGCCACATATCATCCCCCTCACCGTACTTCTCGAACACAACGGTGGGCTTGATTCCCTGCTTTTCAAGGGTCTTCATTGTGAATGCCCAGCCAGTCTTCGCGCTCCCAATGGCTACACTTCCCTCTTGGAAATTGACCCTCCAATCCTTTGCGTATTCCTTTGGAGCTACCTTCTTGATCAGCTCATTCACTTTGGCAATGATGATGTCGATTCGTTCATAGACTTTCGCCGGCGGCAGCTTCAGCTCGTTGATCAGCCTATCCACTTTGTTGACAAATAGAACGGGCTTGCATGCCTCTCCACCAACAGCAAGACGGATGTTGGTCTCAGTCTGTGTCATAACTCCTTCAAGGGCGTCGACAAGTATGACAGCTCCATCGCTGGCACGAAGCGCACGGGAAACCTCACCAGTGAATGAGAGGTGTCCCGGTGTATCGGACAGCTGTACGAGGTACTCCTCGCCGTCAACCTCGAAGTTGAGTAGCACAACAGAGGTGAAGATTGTGATCCCTCTTTCTTGCTCTTCTTCATCGCTATCTGTCATCAATGCCTGTCCAGCAGCGGCATCGCTCATCAGGCCTGCACGACGCATGAGATAGTCCGTCGTCGTTGTCTTTCCGTGGTCGATGTGAGCACTAATGGAGATAATTCTCTTATGCTCATAGTCATCTGACTTGATGAGCCTCTTAATGGCATCTGGGTCCTTAATCTTGACCAATAGTTTTCACCTTACTTCTGAATAGTTTGACCCCAACTCCATAGGTCAAAGTTCCGAAAGAACTCGGTTGGAGTCACCGAAGGCCTTCTCGGTGGCTTTGCCGACCACGCTTATGGAATCTTAAAAGAATTTCGTCAGGGACACGCCCAGCAACCGGCTTCATCCCTGCTCGTCTTTGAAACGAGTCAACACATCGATATGATCCTGCGGAGTCTTCAAGCCAGCTCTCGAGGTGTCGATGTCAAAATGCGTCGCCCCCAGTTCTCTCCACGCTTCAACATACTTGTCCCAGTCGTGTGAGAAGTACATGTCTAAACAGACACAGATTCCGAAATCCTTCGGCTTGCGACCTGACTCATCGAGATAGCCATGCAGTTTCTCTACCATTGGTTCTCCCTGTTCTGGTGTTGTTGTGTGTGCGAGCCAACCGTCACCAAGACGAGCGGTCCGACTAAGCACAGAGTCTGAATACCCGCCCATCCAGATTGGGATAGGACGTTGCACGGGGAGAGGGTCAATACCAATGTTCTCGATATTGTGGTATTCACCCTTGAACCTGACAGTTGGCTTGGTCCACAGTTCTCGCAGAACATCAATCTGTTCCTCAATTCGTTTGCCGCGACTATGAAAGTCCGACCTCATCACTTGATACTCGTTCTCATTCCAACCGACAGCAACACCTAGTCGCAAACGCCCACCGGACAATAGATCAAGTTCAGCAGCCTGTTTTGCGACCAGAACTGTCTGCCTTGAAGGCAGAATCAGTACTCCTATCGCAAACTCTAGTTTCCTTGTCACTCCAGCTAGGTAGCTAAACAGAACGAATGGTTCGCTTGTTGGAGGAGGTGACCCTTCTGTATTCGTCACGAGGTCGTAGGCAAGTAGGTAGTCATATCCCAGGTCCTCGATATTCTGAACGAAATCTCCGATTACCTTGTGGTCATAGCCGGTATTCCCAAGGCGTACAACAACACCTAACTTCATTACTACTGCACTCTCAAATGTACCAGTTGGAATGGACCTTCACTTGGTTGCAACAACTACCATTCGCTCTGAATTCGCGGCGTACGACATTCTTGGTAGTTTGTTCTGCCCATACAGCTCGGTCTTTGTGAACCCGACATCATCGAGCATGTTTCTTATCTCAAGTGCCGTATACATGCGAATGTCGTTGTTCCTCATTGCATCTTCATTCATGAGTACGATTCGGCCCGTCTCCGTTTCGATGAACGTCGCAGGTCGACCTCTCAAGACTCCTGCTGGGGCATCGATGACGTGTGGTTCACTCAACAGAAAGTCATCTTCCAGCTTCATCCATGTCTTCTGAAAACGTGGAAGATTATAGGGATTCATGAGGTCCAAGAGAAGTTTACCACCCTTTGCGAGTGCCTTGAAGGCACCCTTGAGAACCCCTTGGTTCTCCTCGTGGTCAAAGAAGCCGAAACTGTGACTGAGAAGCACCGCGGCCTCGAAACGTTCGTCTATATCGATCTTGCGCATGTCTCCGGTGAAAAAGTCAATCTCTAGTCCGGCCTCTGATGCACGTGACTTCGCAACTTCAATCAGACTGCCTGCAATGTCGAAGCCAGAAACGTTCATGCCACGCTTGGTGAAGAGAATGCTCTGATCACCTGCCCCACAGGCAATATCGAGGAGAGAATTGCCCTTTTTGAGGTCCAAAACATCA
>CAYFTD010000436.1:0-7933 GCA_964345915.1 uncultured archaeon | reverse complement strand
CGGTAGTGTAGTCCGGCCCAGCATCTAGGCCTTTCGAGTCTAAGACCCGGGTTCGAATCACGGCCGGGGCACCACTTGTTCTTTGAGCAACTACACTATTGAGAGAAGCATATTGAAGTCTGCAGAATCATAAGAATGAGTCAGAGCTCCAGATGAGATAATGTCAACGCCGCTCTGAGCATATTCTCCGATGTTCTCTTCGGTGACTCCTCCTGAAGCCTCCAACAGCACCTTCTCACGTAGTTTCTTCTGTCTAAGAACCTCATGTACTCCGCCAGTATCCTGAGGACTGAAATTGTCCAACAGGATGATGTCTGCGCCTGCTTCAACTGCGTCAATCGCGTCCTGAAGCGTCCGGGTTTCGCAGGATACCTTCTTGCTGAAAGAAGCGTGCGTTCTGGCCGCCTTGACTGCCTCAGTGACTCCGCCGGCGGCTGCGATGTGGTTGTTCTTGATCAGGATCATATCGTCCAGGGCATAGCGGTGGGGGTCTCCACCTCCAACTTGGACAGCGCGTTTCTCGAAGTATCTGAACCCCGGCGTGGTCTTTCTCGTGGCTGCAACTCTGACCTTCGAGTTCATCTCCCTGGCTGCCTGTACCATTCTGTATGCTTTCGTGGCAATCCCGCTCATCCGCATGATCAGGTTTAGACATACTCTCTCTATACTAAGCAGCGTTCGAGCCGAACCTCTGAGCTTTACAATCTGCTCCTGAGGAGATACCCAGTTCCCTTCAAATACAAAGACCTCGTACTCCAGATTGCAGAACTCAGCGATGGCCACAATCTCTTCCACTCCAGCCAGTACAGTCTTGCTCTTCGCAAAGATAGTGGCTACTCCTTTTGCATCGGCAGGAACTGTGATTTCTGTAGTGAGGTCTCCAGACCTGACGTCTTCCCTAAGGAAACTCTTCAACGTTTCAATCACCGTAGGAGGTAACTCTCTCATTTTCCATCACGTCTCATCAGCATCGGGTATGATCAGGGTCTCTCGTAATCTGTCCGTGGGGTGTAGCCTCGCCGAAGATCTCGGCCTGAAATGACATAAACTCGGTTGTTGAATCCTTCCAGAGGTCCTTAGGTAAGCCCGCCTTGTTGCAGGTGTGCTCTAGAAAGGTCTTGGTGTCCCAGCCATACTCTTGAGCGACCTGAGGTAGCAGGAGTCCACGCACACCCCCTCTGCTGGCAATAAGCCCGTCTCTTCCCACCTTCACCAATTCAAGGAGTTCGGTAGGATCTGAGTATTCCAACTTCCGAGGTGGGGTAAGGACACTGAGGTCTACGATGATCTGGTCGAGCTCTCTATGGCTTACAGGTGCGAATCTGGGATCATGGACTGCTGCATCAATTGCAGAGTCGACTGTTGCCTCAATCAAGGGCTGTGTGGGATATGGGCGACCAATACACCCCCTGAGTCTAATGTGACGCCCCTCAAGGACATTGAGAGTGACAAAGACTCCAGATTTCTCCCACAGCTTAGGTGAAGCATCGTCTGGTATGGTTGGTCGGGTCTTAGCCTTCACATAACCATCAACCGATTTCCTTGCCAATTCCACAAGGAAGACGCCCTCTTCCTCAGAGTAGGCATAGTCCAATCATTATCCACCGATTCTTTCGAGCACTCGAGACCGGTTATGCTTTTCGCATTCACCAGACTTTCCGTACGGGCACTTTTCCGACCATTCCGGGGTCAACCAGAAACTCACCGTGGTCGTAGACGACGCTTCCTTCCACTATAGTGATCACTGGACGGGCGGCGACACTCCTTCCTTCGAACGGAGTTACCTTGGCCTTGGAGTGGAAATCGGACCCACAAATCTCCCATTCCTCCCTTGCAACGACTATGAGGTCAGCGTCATAACCCGGTGTGAGCACTCCTTTGCCATGGATGTTGAGTATCTTTGCAGGGCCTGAGCAACAGAATCTTAGATAGTCAATCCAGGTGATGTTGCCGTTGAACACCTCTGTCAACATCAAAGGAACAGTGGTTTCAAGTCCTGGCGTGCCCGCTGCTGCTTCAAGGAACGACATTGTCTTCTCGTCCTTCCGATGTGGAGCATGGTCTGAAGCTACACAATCGATTGCACACGTTCTCGTAAGTCCTTCCAGTAGTGCTTCATTATCGTACGGGGACCTTAGTGGAGGTAGCATCTTGGCTGTCCCGTCATCGTGTGTAAAATCGCCGCCAGACAAGAAGAGGTGATGAGGTGTCACCTCGGCGGTAAGCGTCTCCTCGGCCCGATTCTCTGCAATTAGACGGACAGACGTACCGCAGCTGACATGACATACATGGAGCCGCCCTCTCACTTGGTCTCTCACTGACAGAAACATCTTGAGTGACTTGACTTCACTCTCACAACTGTGAAGCAGGAGGTAGTCACTGAGTGTCTTTACCTTCTTGGTACGTGGTGCGGCGTCCGGATGTAGCAGGACCGGAATGTTCTGCTGGGCAGACAACTTCATACATTCGAGGGCTCGTTTCTTGCTGTACCTTGTACCTTTGTCTAGGGGGGCGTGTGGGTATACTTTGACGCCCAAAATCTGTGGCAGCATTGTCTTATCGAAGTCGTCCACCTTCTTTGGGACTCCCGCGTAGAAGCCGATGTTCACATATCGGTCCACTTCTGCGCATGCAATCTTCCCCTCCAGAACGTCATTGGTGAGTACTGGAGGCTGTGAGTTTGGCATATCCACGACAGTGGTCACGCCTCCAGCTGCTGCAGCCATGGTTCCAGTTTCGAAGGTTTCCTTGTCGGTTTCTCCTAGGTCCCGAAGATGGACATGAATGTCAATTGCACCAGGGAGGATATACATACCATTGCAGTCTATCCTCTCTGTAGTAGAGGGCTCAGCGTCTACATTGTATATGCCTTCTATCTTGCCAGAACTGATTCCCACTGAGCCGACCGCTTCTCTACCCTCAACTATCACTATGCCATTGCTGAGAAGCAGGTCCAGAGGCATGCCTAATGTTTGGTCACGGCGCGTTAAGATTGTGTCGCCGAAGTGCTACACGTTGCTTCAAGGGACCTTGAACTTGTTGGCAACGAAGCGTGTGAAGTCTGTGGCACTTATGATGCCGACCAGTCTATTCCCCTTCCCCACTACTGGCAACGTGTTCAGATTAGCGTCAAGCATCTTCTCTACTGCAACTGCAATTGTGTCCTCCTCAGACACAAGAGGCGGTTGCTGAATCATAGCATCTACAACACGAATCTGTCTTACCTGATTCTTACGATGCTTGTCAGGAACCTCAACACTGAAGCGTGCCATCGCCTCAGCAACAGCTCTCTCGGTGAGTAGTCCTAGTACTCGACCCCCATCGGTCACCGGAAGTCCTGAATAGCCCTTATCGAGCATCTCAACCCTCGCTTTTACAAGGCGTTCAACCGGATTCACGACCAGAAGGTCCTCAGTTGTCATTAGGTCGCCTACCTTCACATCCTCGAATTTCTTTACCAGTGAAGAAAGTTCAGTCTTGGATATCACACCGACAAGCTTGTCCTCTTTGTCCACCACCGGACAGCCACTCATTCCCCTATCAATCATGAGATGCGCCACTTCGGTGATGTCGTCATCCGGAGCCACAGTGATCACAGTGTCAGTCATTGCACTCGAAACATGGAGTCTACCAATTGATACTGCGACTACTTTGCTAACACTTAGCCTATCTGCAATGTCTGCATAAGTTAGAATCCCTCGAACGTTGCCGTCCTGAGTTACAATCAGCCTATCTACACGCTTCTTGTCCAATAGCTCAAGCGCCTGAGATAGTCTCTGGTCTTTGTCTATTGTGACCGGTTCGGCCATGATTTGACTTACTTCCAACACACGAACCTCCTGTTTATCACCTGTTTGCACCTATCCGAACCGTCTGGTTCGACTAGGTCCTGCATACTTCGCACAAGTACCGACCGTCTATCAACGCAAGATCAGTGGAGTACTCGCCACAGCTATCACATATACCCCCAAACGCTATTAGTTCATCCTCCTCTTCCTCATCCCTAACTCCATGGTTGTTTCGTACTCTTAGGGACTCCATTAAGACATCAATAAGTTCGGGGGACCAACGTAGGATATCCCTTGACGTGATTATACCGGCAAGAGCGTCATTCTTCAGTACAGCCACTCGACGAATGTTGCTCTTTGCCATTACACGCATCGCTTCTGTGAGAGCGGTGTCTGGCGTGACGTGAACGAGGGGTGAACTCATCACTTCACTGGCCTTGGTTGTCTTCGGATCTCTTTGCTCTGCAACTACTCTGCGCGCGATATCCGACTCTGTTATCATCCCAACTGCACGAGTCCGGTCCATTATGATTATTGAACCAATATCCATCTCAGCCATACGAGAGGCCACCTCACGCACTGTCGCGTCTGGCGGCATCGTCACTACGTTGACAGCCATTATGTCTCTGACAGACATGGAATGCGTAGGGTCAGACACTTAATGTACCTCCGCGCCTCAGAAAGTTGATACAACACCCAGAGCCCTGGGACTGTGGGGTGCGTCGTTGACTGCCTCCTTCCCGCACTGATTTAAACGTGTCTGTGCTGGCTGTCATGTGTTTCAGAGCAATAGATGCCTATTCTATCAATCAGTACGGCTTCTTCAAGAAGACCTGATCTTTCCTCCACCGGCTGGCAAAACGCGCATCAGGTCTTCCTGAGGGATCTGTTCAACGAGGTGAGACTTCTCCTCTGGTACCGCCCTCCTTAGAGAGCCTACAATACTCTTCACAAGCTGGCCTTTCTTATCTCCGCCTGGATCTACTCTGAGATGGTATTCGGTGAGAGTCGTAATCGCTGATGGGGGTCCAGAAACAGGGATTGCGTAATCATCCTCAAGCAATATGCCTACTGCAAGTTCCACAGGCACGGATCGGATGTAGTTCTTTGTGCCATACAGCATTACAGCCCCACTGGGCAGATATTCTCCAGTTGGTGGGCTGAAGCTGACCTGTTCCGGATTTACCCAGTATGCGTCACCACTAGAGAGACCATCTTGCCAAGCGCGAGAAAACGTAACGGCAAACTGCGCTGCCTCCTTGAGTGTCTGTTCTCCTGGCGGTCTGTCAGGGACCTTCACTATCACATAGGGTGCTCCATGAACAGATGCATGGAGAAAGACATCGTTTGGACTCATTTGGCGTTTGGCGAGCCTCTCGTTAGTCTTTGCATCCCGACCTCCTATGACCAAAAAGCCCTCAGACGAGATGAACCAGCGGAACTTCTCATACCATCTCTTCTTCCTCAACTTTACCGGTTTGACCTTCCGAACTTCAGGCTCAACCTTAATCTTCTCTAGCTCCTGCAGCTTGACCTTTGTCTTCTCAATCTGCCGCAACGCGCCCTTTGTCTTGGACTCGGCCTTCTTCGCTTGTTCGTATGCAAGTGAAGCATTGTCCTGTGCGCTCTTTCTGATGTCAAGACCCACTTCTACTCCTGACAGATTCACGGTGATCTTAGCCTGTGATGGCACAATCTTCTCGATATGACTAGCCGATACAATGTTCTTCTCCTTGCCCTCCTCAACTCTAGCCAATATCTCAGTCCACGATAGACCATTTCCTCGAGCGTTCGAAATCGTGTCCAGAATCTCCTGAACTATCTGAAAGTGTGCATAGATGGCCTCCCCAGAAGATCTCAGCATGTTGGCCTGGGTCTCTAGTTTCGAGATGCTCTCTTCCTGTTTCTTGATTATCCTCTCAAGACGCATACGCTCCTTTGCGTGGGCATCCTGGACTTCATCATCCTTCAGCTCAATATCTGAAACCCCAAAGAACCTGTCCATTGCCTGACTAAGTGAGGCGAAGGTGTCCGTGGGGAGGTCATCGTAGATCTCAAACATAAACGGAAGAAAGGCGATGGCATCCTCCTCTTCCTCGACAGACTCACTGTAGATCACACGAGCCTCACTGACTCCCGACTTCAACTTCTCTCGGAATTGGTGTAGACCACCTGCCAAATCCTTCATTGCCTGTGAATCCAAATCAGACACGTTGGTCCTTGGGTCAACACCTGATAGAGCACATATTTCCTCACAGCTGAGCGCGTCGAGGTTCAAGCGACTAGTAAGTGTGCGAACTACGTTCGCAGTCGAGTCGGCCATGATCTCTTCGAATGAATCCATCTTCAGGCTGAGAATGTCCACACCACGCGGAGGAGGGAATTCGTACTGGGCCTTAGGGACCACGCTACGGTCCCTCATCTTTCGATATCGCATGGCTACAAAGATAGTGTCATTTGGATCAAGGAGTAGAAGATTGCCATTTCCGAAAAGCTCGACGACCAACTTGTGCGAGCTGGACTCATCGCCAATCTCGATTACAATGATACGGTCCAAGTCATGCTGGGAAACCGAGATGATTCTCCTATCACGGAGATACTTCCTGAGAACTGTGCAGAACTTCGGGGGCACTCGAGGAGCAACTCGCCGGAACTCTGTTAGATGAATACGTCTTCCGACCTGAATTAGTAGCTGAGATGTGCCTCCGCCTGGCTTGTAAAGTCTGAGCACAAAGACATCACCGTACTGATACAGATTTTTGACAAACGAACCTTCTGCGGCCTGTTTAAGTTCTGGGAGAATCAGACGGATGTCGGTATTGCTCATTGTTTCCTTCATAATCGCTTCATCAACTGACCGAGCGTTTTATAACCTAGTCGATTAACGGAGGCACCAGTCCGCAGGTGCCAGCAGATGTCTTCATTGATCAACCCTCTCAAAGGCCTCTTCAAGTCCATCTTTGGAAGATGGGAAGACAAGCCTGACAATCAACAGACCTACGTCAAGATTCTATTCGCAGTACTTAGCGGAGTATTCTGTGGTCTGCAGGGACAGACTTTTGCTGGAACAAGGGGCCTAGCATTTGGTCTGCTTGTCTACTCTCTGAGTCTCTTTGTGATCGTATATCTCCTAGAGATAGACCCCGAGGAAATCGGTGGACGTCAGAAACTAATCACAGCAGGACTACCCACCTACCTGCTTCTCTGGGTTCTTCTTTGGACGCTTATCTTCGCATTCACACTACCTCCCGAAATCATTGGAGGCCTCTAAGCCAGGCATAACGTCTGTCGCTACAAGAACGCCAGCACCTGGATTATGATGTAGCCCAACAACAAGAATGGAATTAGTGGAACAACTGGACGCCCCTCTTCGAACTTACCTTGCACATCCTTGGTCCATCTAGAATATGTATAGCCGAGAAGTAACATGATGAAGAGTCCCAAGCCTCCGCCAATGAATGCCTCAAATACCGGAGAGTTCCACGTTGCGAATTCGATGCCTGGGCTCACCATAGATACAGTCACAAGTGACTTCGCATCGGCGCCACCCAGTGATCCAATCCTGAAGAGCAAGTAGGATAGGACCGATACGAAGATGAATGCAGTGAGATGAAGAACAGGGCTTTCGGCCACGTGTCCTGACAAGACAGTCACGCTGAAACCGACAATACCCCCTGTCAACATGTATAGATTTCTGACCTTCCGACCTTGTAGGTCCATTATACTGTAGACGATGAGAAGCACTAGAGTCGCGCTAAACGCGAGAACCGATGTGATTGACAAGTCCAGCGCCATTCACACCCAATCCTGAACGTTCTGTCGTGAGAGTGTTCTCATCTAAAGTATATAGCCCCATCACAGACTACGAGGCAGATAGCAAGAAAGATTAGGCACCTTATGGGCCTCCGGGCTTGCGCCAAGGGATTGTGGTCAATCTCCCTTGGATTAGGACTGCTCGGAAGCTGATAGAATGAAAGACCCCATGCAAGTCATTGAGGAAGCTACTGTTCGTCTTCTCAAGATGGCGGCCACGAGGCTTCCCAAGGACGTTGAAGATGCATTAAGAAACGCACATGATAGTGAAACAGATGAAACTGCCAAGACCCAGCTATCTGCAATCCTACAGAACATTGAGATAGCTGAGG
>CAYFTD010000435.1:0-2119 GCA_964345915.1 uncultured archaeon | reverse complement strand
TTTGCATTCAAGAAGCTTGAACGTGAGATCATAAAGAGTGGCGTTTGCACTGAGTGCGGTGCCTGCGTTACCAACTGTCCTGTGGATGCCCTGTCACCTGACTACTCATCAGGGATCTATGTGCCCACACTTACGGGTAAATGTACTGCATGCGGCATATGCTACGCAAACTGCCCGAGGACGTACTTCTATCGCGATAGCCTCCTTGGTAATGTGAGAAGTGCTTGGAAAGTACGTGCTACAGAAAGACTGGAAGGCAGCCAAGACGGAGGAGCAGTGACTGCCTTGTTGACCAGTATGTTGGAGAGTGGTCGTATTGATGGCGCCGTCGTTGTCAAGAGGGACAATGAGAAGCCTTGGATGCCAGTGGTTGTCGTCGCGAAGACTACTGATGAGATAGCCGCATCTGCTGGATCGATGTACACTCATGCGCCAATCGTTCAGGGAGTGATTGAGGCACTGAAAGGTGGCTTGAAGAAGATAGCAGTCGTAGGTACGTCCTGCAATCTTGATGCCGTCAACAATATGGCGACCTTGCCGTCAGGGTTAATCAAAATCCATCCTGGAGCCGAAGCCATAACACTTGGCCTCTTTTGCACAAAGTCATACGACTACCCAGGGCTAGTAGAGTTTCTGAAGAAAGAGGGCATACACATCAAAGATGTAACACGCTTCGCCATCGCCGGAGGCAAGATGACTGTCGACCACAAGTCTGGCTCAAATGAGTGGCCTGTGGGTGACCTTGAGCATATTGCATCCAGCGCCTGCGCATACTGTCAGGATATGAATTCGCGAAATGCTGACATATCGTGTGGCAACGTTGGTTCAGAAGAAGGATGGACAACACTTCTACTTTTGACAGAGAAAGGTGAGAATGTTTTCAAGAGAGCGTTGAAGGATGGACTCATAGAAGCAGAGCCACTTGACGAGAAGGGTCTAAGGGCTGTGGACAATCTTGCGAGATTCAAGTCCGTTCGATGGTACAAGATGAAACCACATTGAGGAAAGATTCCTTGCTCCTCACCACAGACGTGCCGACTCCACTAGTGAATTGGTGTAGGTGTCTTCAATGAAGAAGAACATCATTCTAACGGGACGGCCAAGTATAGGAAAGAGCACAGTTGTCAGGAGAGTAGTGAGTGAACTTGGAATCGAGAAAGCTGAAGGATTCTGGTCTGGTGAGATACGGGAGCAGAATCGAAGAATTGGATTTGGAATAACGACCATTTCCGGCAAATCTGGAATTCTGGCGCATGTGGGCATCGAGAGAGGACCGAGAGTAAGCAAGTACACAGTGAACCTGAAGGACATTGAAGAGATCGCGATTCCAGCCCTCATTGATGCACGAGTTTCAAACCGAATCATTGTCATTGATGAGATAGCAAGTATGGAGCTCAAATCCCCTAAGTTCGCTCCCGAGGTCAGGCGATGCCTTGATACTCGAAGGGTCTTTGGAACGCTTCAAAAACGCAGTGGCCCGTTTCAAGATGAGATTCGCGATAGGCGCGATACCATCCTACTTGAGTTGACTCAGTCAAACCGCGATCGGATGCCTGAGAAGGTGCTTTCGATTCTGAGGGATGAACAGGTCATCTAGTTCGAGTTCTGAAATACAGGGCTGTCACAACTACCGTAGAAAGACCTCCTAGGACCATCACCGCGACAAACAGAGGTAGAGGAAGTCCTTCAGGTGTCTGGGAACTCACTACGAACTCTGCCCACTCAGTAGCGAACTCATTCTGAACTGACGAGTTGTCACGAGCAGTCACTCGATAGTGTATCACTACAAGATGGTCAAACCTACCCAAGTGAGATTCATACATGCCATTGCCCTGAGGTGACATATCCATCACATCTGTGTCCAACTCGTCAACTGTGTACCATTCAACAGTGATGTTTCCTATGCCGTTCAGGTCCCACGCGAACGCTTGAATCGTTATGTTATTCGCCGCAGGCGTAGAGTAGCTTTGAATCACTTGCACCTGATTCACAATCGGGTCTCGAGAGTCAGCCTGAACTGTAACCACCACAACCGACGAAGAGCTCTGATTGAAGAAATCGGTGAACGCAACTCTGTAGTTGTGGGCACCCACCTGAAGACCGTCCACATTGACAGAGA
>CAYFTD010000434.1:0-4287 GCA_964345915.1 uncultured archaeon | reverse complement strand
GTCGGCCTAGCATCTCGCAGAATGCTTCATTTGCATAGACAAGGTTCCCATTTTCGTCGTCAATGGCCAAGCCATCGTTCATGGTTTCTACTAGTACTCGGTAGCGCTCTTCTGTTTCTTCAAGTGCTCTTTGTTCTCTCCTTCTTTCAGTGATGTCCAGAATATGCACAATCGTCTTTTTTGAACCGTCTGCAGCCGTAGCCATCGAAACACGGGCCTCGACAGTGATAGGTTGTCCGTCCTTCACCATTAGTTCTAGGGGATAGACATCCGGAACCACTTCACCCTCTCTTCGGCGAGTATACAGTTCGCTGGTGGTTTCAGCTAAGTCCCTGTCGATAAACTGTCTGAAATCCTGCCCGATGAAGTCTTCCTTCGCTCCCCCAATGAGTGTGGCAATCTGATCGTTAACATATTCGATTTTGTATTCATCACCAACAATCGCTATTGCGTCGTGAGAGTTCTCAATAATCGCTCTCAAGACTGAGTCACTGAACGGGAATCTTGGACCCACAAGTCCAGTGAACCTCGCATCGTTGGCGAACACACGAAGTCGCTGTGATTTCCCCTTCTTGCCCTTGAGTACGATTCGTAGGTCAGCGTCAATCGTTTCGCCAGATCTGGCTTGAAGTGGCACTGATACCACAATGGACTCTTCGGGCGTGGTCAGGGCAGCGACCGCATCAAGGAAGCGTTTCCTATGCTCAGAAGCTATGAGAGAGTCTAGAGGAGTGGTGCGTACAACCTTCTTGTCCTCAACTGCTAACAAGTTCATAGCATACTTGTTCATGTATACAAGGCTATAGTCCATCTTGGACTCCAGAACGGCAAGTGGGAGTTCCTCTGAGAATGCTCTGAACTCGCGAACTCCAGTCGCGCTACGCTTTCGCTGTGAACGCTTGCTCATACGAATCTGGACTCCAGTCCTCTAGGCCAGAATAGATGATGACGGGGAAATTAAAGGACATTGTATTATAAGCCTAGTTCGGCTATAGATGCCATTACCGGGTTATAGTAGAGGGATAGCCAAACTTACTCCAAAGCGCCCCGGGCTCTCTCTGTTTTCCGTAGCCAAGAATATCATCGAACATCAGAACGAATCGATTCATCCACGGAAGTCGGCGAACAACCCAGAGTATGCTTCTATGGAGAACTCCGTCTTTCTTGTTATATGGGCACGATCTTATGCAGTTTGAGCAATCGCTGCCATTCTCCATCCAAAAACCATAGCAGGTTTCAGGATTGACATACCATTTCTTTACGCCCGGATTATTCGAGATTGTTTCACCCCTCCAGCCCCTAGCACGACCCTTCGGAATGGACTTTGAAGGGCAGTGGTCGGCACATTTCTCACAAGTTTCGCAGAATCGTATCACTGCATCACAGAAGCCCTGATCCGGCTTGTCCGGCACAAGGGGCATGTTGGTCAGCACCTTCGCGATACGGACTCTCGGCCCAAACTCCTTGGTGATGAGTATCCCGTGTCTTCCGTATTGTCCCAGACCAGCATCTATTGCCAACGGAACACTCAGCGCTATGTCATTGCCGCAAGGGATTGCACCATAGCCCAACCTCCTGATGAAGGCTGTGAGTTCAATCTCAGCAAACGCCATCATAGAATAGCCAACAGCAACAGCGGCCGAAGCAGGAAACGCGGGAGAAGTGGAGATTCCCTCATAGTCAAGCTCGACAGCCATAACAATGGCTCTATTGTAGGTGTCAGTTATACTGTAGGGCACCCCTTTCCTGTCGGCCGTGTAAAGCCATTTACGGTCAATAGCTGCGACACCCACAAGACTAGCCCCGTACAATCTAGCTGCTCTCTTCGTCGCCAGTGTCAAATCATCAGGGTCAGAACCAACAGTTGGAGCCCTACTCATTCTCTGGCTAGCATCATTGAGAAGAGGACCCGTGACAGACTGTCGATTATCGTACAGCTCCCAGCCAGCACCTGCCATCTCACGCTCATACCTTCCATAACCGGGTATGCGTTTGGCAATCATTGACTCCGAACCGTACCACTCATCCTTCCCAAAGTGCTCAAATGATGGGTCATTGTGCACACGCGCAAAGACCATGTCTTTCTCAGAGAAGCGGTTGTAGGACTCAGAGACCTCGTAGGGGCGACCATAGCCGAGATCCCTCTGAGAAACCCTGACTACATTCGTAGGTTTCAAAGACTCCTCTTCATAGATCGTGGTGATTGCATCAAAAGGACAAGCACGAATACATGCCAAACATCCTGAACATCCGTTGTCGATTGTCGGGAACTGAGCTCTGTCAGGAAACCTAAGTGGTGCTTCTTCGCCGTGTACCTGAATGCATGCCTCAACGCACTCTTTGTCGCATTGACTTGGTCTGCAGAGGTCCTCTAGTATACGCATGCATTCACTCTCAGGAGTCTGCTGTGTATCGTAGATTGCGTCATTAAACAGTTGCTATGTGAACAGGTCAAGAGGTGCTGGCTAGGCAAAGATTATTGTGTCGCTTGATTCTGGAACCTCTCCGTGAACTCAATTTCGATTGGCTTCACAATGTTAGAGAGGATGCACATGTTTCAATATACCTCAGAGCAGAAGACCCTTGATATTGGAGGCGTAAAGGTTGGAGGCAGACCAGGGCTTGTACCAACAGTCATGGTCGGATCAATCTTCTATTCAAAGGACAAGCTTGTTCTTGATGAGAAGACCGGTGGCATAGACAAGCAGAAGACTGAGGTAATGCTCCAGCAACTTGCGGAGGTATCAGAGAAGACAGGACTGCCCAGCATGTTGGACGTGGTAGCGGTGACGCCTCAGGCAATTGACAACTACCTTCGAATCCTGTCTGACCTAACGGATATGCCCTTACTCATTGATGGATCCGGATCAACTGAGGTAA
Organism: uncultured archaeon; assembly: GCA_964345915.1. Classification (GTDB taxonomy): domain Archaea; phylum Asgardarchaeota; class Thorarchaeia; order Thorarchaeales; family Thorarchaeaceae; genus SMTZ1-83. Next base: position 1,407 of record CAYFTD010000434.1, on the reverse strand, counting down.
ACTCAGCCGGACTGGCCGCTGCCCGAAACGCCGGAATCCTGGATAGGGTCGTCCTAAACTCACTGACTCCTGAAAATGGAAACGATATCTACACCGCGATTCAAGACACTGGTGTCAAGAGTGCAGTCCTCCTTACATTCTCAAACATAGCCATGGCTTCAGCCACAAAGAGAGCTGAGCTTGCCGATAGCCTGTTGGAGAGGGCAAAGAGGGCAGGAATCACAAATGCGCTGTTTGATACTGGAGTTGTAGACCTCTTGACGCTTGGCTTGGCATGCAGAGCACTTGTTTCGATCAAGGAACGTCATGGATTGCCTGTAGGGTGTGGCGCCCACAATGCGGTTGCAATGTGGGAGGGACTTGTATCCAAGTTCGGAAAGAAGGCCAAGGATCCTGCGTTTGTTGGCTCGAGCTTGATGCCTGTTGTACTTGGGGCTGACTTCGTGCTCTATGGCCCAATTAAGCATGCATCGATAACATTCCCTTCAATCGCTATGATAGACGCGGCACTCTCTGGAGCACTTCTTGAGGACCGACTAAGGCCCGAACGTCCCCATCCCAGATACCTGATTGGGTAGGCGAGAATCTTGAGAGAATGCATCCTCGTGTTTGAGCCATCCGGACTAAGAATCTCGGTAGGAGAAGCGATCTCAGTCCTCGACGCGGCTCGGAATCTGGGACTCCACGTCTCCTCTGAATGCGGTGGAAAGGGTACATGTGGAAAATGCATTGTCGCTATGGAGCCAGTGCCTGCACCATCTGACAGGGACCTCCAGCATCTCTCTGAAGACGATGTTGAAAACGGATTCCGGCTCGCGTGTCAGCACTCTGTCAGCACCAATACGAGAGTTGTTGTACAACAGGCCATTGCCAAGACGAAGATCCTTGTTGAAGGTGTCACAATAGGAGAGCAATGGGATATTGATGAGGGCCTATCACCTGCGAAAGGCGTCGCGATCGACCTAGGCACCACGACAATTGTAGCGTACATGATGAATCTGGCTGATGGAGTTCAAATTGGACAAGCTGCAGCGCTGAACCCTCAAGTCATATACGGCGAAGATGTGATGTCCCGCATTACCTATGCGACAAGAGAAGAGAACGGTGGCGTTGTACTCAAGGAAGCCGCATTGAAGAAACTCGATGAACTGCTGAGTAGTCTAGCTGATTCGGTTGGAGTCAACTTGAACGAAATCACTAGGCTTTCCATTGTCGGGAACCCTGCGATGCATCACCTGCTTCTTGGTCTGGACGTAAGTACTCTCGGTATGGCCCCTTACGAACCAGTCATTCACGAATCACTCACGACAAATGGAGAAGTTCTGGGGCTTGAAACTGCAAAGGAATCGCATGTGTATCTTGCCCCCAACATTGCGGGATTTGTGGGCGGCGACGCTGCTGCTTTCA
>CAYFTD010000433.1:0-7235 GCA_964345915.1 uncultured archaeon | reverse complement strand
TCCATAACCCGTGGAGGGACTCCTCGGGGAAGGCTGAATCTCATATTGCTGATGAATACTCTGAGCCGCTTTGAGGGGTTTCCGTGTTGATGAGCACGAACCATATTGAAGCAGACATTGTCAACCCCTATTCGTTTGAACTCTTGTCGTACAATCTCACCTCCACCTCTATGAAGCAGCGCTGCCACATTCTCGATTATGAAGACTGACGGTGTCAGGTCTCCAATGATTCTAATGGTATCGAGAAGGAGTCTGGCTGTTCCAGTACCGTATATCCGTTCGGCGGCTGGACTGGAACTATCAGGATTCGCACGACTGAACTCTTCACAGGGTGGAGAGGCGATGATGATGTCGGGTTTACTGCCAAGCTCGTTCAGAATCTCCACAGAATGGGTGGCTCCTATATCCCGTTGGAGAGTCATCGTTTCGGGATAGTTCTCGGAGAACGTGAACAAGGCAGAAGGATCTATGTCCACGGCTAGATGTGACCCATCAAAGTTCGATATGAAGCCTGATGAGAATCCACCAGCACCTGAGAATAGGTCCAACACCTTCATGTCTGCATGCCCTTTGCGTGAAAGGAACAAGAGTCTTGCGTAAAGACTGGTCTTGGTTCACTTTCAATGGTGACGAAGGAAGAGTTCAAAAGTGGCGATACGCCTTCCCGCTGCAAATCTCGACGTTTGAGTGTGAGAGAATGGGAAGAGGCACTGGGCGTGGCAAGAGCATCTTGTTTGGAGAGCACTTTGTTGTCTATGGCCTTCCTGCACTGGCCGCAGGCATATCTGCAGAAACGGTAGCATACGTTAGCAGATCAAAGGACCTTGGTTGGAGATTAGACGATAGAAGACCCGAAGTGCCAGGCTACAAGGCCAAGAAGCTGGATGAACAGACTGTTTCAATCAATAATGTTCTTAGAGCAGCAGGATTGGACATGAATGACAGGGGAATCTTCATCGAGTATGAAGGGGACTTGGTCTGCGCTTCTGGATTTGGAGCCAGTGCAGCCAGTTGTGTGTCTCTTGCTCGTGCATTGAACGACGAGTTCGGCCTCGGATTTGATGATGACAAGATAAACGAGATTGCATATGAGGGTGAGAAGGGGTATCACGGAACCCCTTCGGGAATTGACAACACTGCTTCAACCTTTGGCGGTCTTGTGTGGTATGTGAGAGATCTTAGTGGTGGTGCTCCCACCTTTGAAAGGCTTAGGCTCAAGAAGTCAATTCACCTCACAATAGCATCCACAGGCCTAACAGCAAGCACCACTGAGGTCGTTGGAGATGTTCGAACCAAGAAAGAACAGAACCCTGATTGGTTCAATGCAATTGCCACCGAATATGAGGGATTAGTTCATCAAGCAAAAAAGGAGCTACTTGAAGTCAATTTGAACCAAGTTGGAGAGTTAATGAACAAAAACCACGAGTTGTTACAGAGTCTGACTGTTTCCTGTAAAGAATTGGACGAAATGGTTGAAAATGCTAGGAAAAACGGAGCTCTTGGAGCGAAACTTACTGGAACTGGACGTGGTGGTAACATGATTGCCCTCGCGCCGAACGAAGAGGTTCAGACGCAAATTGGTGATTCATTGGAGAAGGGTGGAGCGCCTCTTGTCTACAACACGACTTTCGGACTTTGATTGAGGTATGAAAATGATACTTGAGAAATACATAGAGCGTCTTCTCAAAGAAGGAAAACTCAGGAAGATAGACACTAGCATATCCAAGAATCTGGAGATAGCTGGCGTCCTGAATTCAATCGAGCCCATACCAGCACTCTTTGATAATGTCAAGGAATCCGAGTTCAGAGTTGCAGGGAATCTCTTCTGCACAAAAGAGCAGATTGCAGGTTATTTCGGCATAGAGGTCAAGGAGATTATCCCAACTCTGGCAAGTGCTATTGAGAGTCGCAGTCCACCAGAAACGATTGATGACGCTCCATGTCAAGAGGTTGTGAGAAAAGATGTTGATCTAGACATGCTGCCAATACTGCTTCACAATGAGGTGGACGGTGGACCCTATATCTCATCAGGAGTCGTGGTGGCCGCAGACCCAGACTATGGTCAGAACTTGGATTTTCACAGGGCAATGCAGATTGAGAAGGATCGGATGGTAGCAAGAGTTGTGCGTGGACGCGACTTTCACAGGTTCCTTGAGAAGAACGGCGAACTTGATGTTGTCTTTTGTATTGGCAACACTCCCGAGGTCTTGATTGCAGCAGCAACGTCAGTTGAAACGGGTGTAGATGAGCTGGAGATAGCAAATGCCTTGAGACCAATCCGGGTTACTAAGGCAAAGACTGTGGACCTGATGATTCCCGCTGACTGTGAGTTCGCCCTGGAAGGAAGGGTCATTCTAGATGAGAAACATGATGAAGGCCCATTCATAGATTTGACTGAAACTGTGGACATCATTCGGCAGGAGCCCGTATTCGAGGTCAAGAAGATCACTCACAGGAAGAATGCAATTTGGCAGGCGTTGCTACCAGGTCGGCTCGAACACAAAATACTCATGGGAATGCCTCGCGAACCCACAGTTTTCAGGAGCGTCAAGGAGCGTGGAGTTGATGTCTTGGATGTGAACATCACTCCCGGTGGCACCAGTTGGCTGCACATTGCTGTGCAGATCAGAAAGAAACATGAGGATGACGGACTGAAGGCGATTGAGGGGGCTTTTTCGGGTCATCGAAGCGCGAAACATGTCTGGGTCTATGATGGGGATATTGACATCTATAACGAGGAGGAGAGAGAATGGGCCATGGCAACCCGATTCCAGGGAGATGTGAACCTACTGATAAAAGACAAGGAACCGGGTAGCTCACTGGACCCAAGTGCTGAGCCTGAAACAAAGATGACAACTAAGATTGGCTTTGACTGTACGAAGGTACTAGATACTAAAGGTAAGAGCTTTGACAAGGCAGAATTTCCAAAGGTCGATTTGAAGAAGTTCATAGGTGAATGACATGGCACTTGAACTCACATCAGAAGAACAGGATATGCTTGAGGGCAGGTATGGCAATGCCACCAGGAAGGCCATGGAGATTATCACAACATTAGGTGAAATCTACGGCGCTGAACGGCTGATTCCTGTTGTTAGTGTCCAGATAGCCGGGGTTTCATACCATAATTTAGGAGAGGCCGGTCTGGAATACCTCTCAGAAATGGCAGAGGATGGTCAGACGCGCGTTCTGACGACTCTGAATCCTGCGGGTATGGACCTGCTGGAATGGAGAAAGCATGGCATTAGTGAGGATTTCGCCAAGAACCAACAGAGAGTTGTAGATGCCTTCTCAAGAATGGGAGTAATAACGACCTGTACCTGCACGCCCTATCTCATAGGCAACTTGCCACACTATGGCGAACACATCGCTTGGGCAGAGTCCTCAGCTGTCTGCTTCGCGAACTCTGTGATTGGTGCTCGCACGAACAGGGAAGGAGGACCCAGTGCCCTTGCTTCTGCACTCACAGGCAAGACAGCAGAGTATGGTTTTCATCTTGAGAAGAACAGAGTGGCACAGGTAGGCTATGAGATAGGAGCCGAATTGAGGACAACTGATGATTTTGGCCTACTGGGAAAGGTCATTGGGGACCGTACTGGAAAGCAGATTCCCTATATCATCGGAGTTTCTCATGCTACTACGGACCATCTAAGGTCGTTCTGTGCTTCTGTCGCGACATATGGTGGGGTTGCCCTCTTCCATATGGAGGGGATTACGCCTAACCGAACAACAGAGCCTGAGATTACAGAGATTGTGACCCAAGACGACCTTGAGAAGGCCAGACAGGAACTCGATGACGAAGCAGCAGAGATTGACTTCATCAGTGTGGGATGCCCACACGCAAGCATCGCGGATATAGCCAAAGTGGCTGAGATGCTTGACGGAAAGAAAGTGGCAAAGGGCAAGACCGTGTGGATAACAACAGCGAAGCCGACCAAGGACGTGGCCATCAAGATGGGCTACTATGATAAGATAGAGAAAGCTGGTGCGTTCTTGGTCAGTGATGCATGTTGTGCAGTGGCACCACTGAAAGGCCGATTCCAGGGTCTTATGACAGACTCTGCAAAGGCTTGTTTCTACGCACGAGGGAAGAACAGGTTCAATGTGAAGATTCGAACAATAGATGAATGTATCAAGGAGGCGGTTTCGTGACTGAGCTGCAGGGACGTAAGATCTACAAGGGCAAGGCGCAAGGCGAGGCGCTTGTTACTGCCATGGATATCAGTTTCTATGGAGGAGTTGACCCCGAAACTGGTGAGGTTGTGGAGAAGGATCATCCACTAGAGGGTAAGTTAGTGTCTGGAAAGATACTGGTCATGCCGAGCGGGAAAGGTTCGACCGTCGGGTCATACGTTCTGTATGCTCTGAAGAAGGCTGACAAGGCTCCTGCTGCCATTGTGAACAAGGAAACGGACCCAGTCATTGCGGTCGGGAGCATAATCTCAGAGATTCCTACTGTGGACCATATTGATATTGAGAAAATTGAAACTGGACAGTCAGTGGAGGTGGACGCCGACCGGGGCGTCGTTTCCATCCACGAGAAGAGCTAGAATCGCTGCATCTGAGGCTCAAAGTCATCCGGCGTGAAGGTGGTTTCACCATCTTCAGGGATTGTTCCCCGCTCCCTCAAGACCTGACGAGTTAACAAGAAGTAGACAAGTGCCAAGGCTTTCCTACCTCTGTTGTTCGAAGGCAAGACGAGATCTACGCCTGTAGTCACATTATCAGTATCACAGAGAGCAATGACAGGAACTCCGATTTTGCCTGCCTCTGAGAGCGCTTGTTGGTCAGTTCGGGGGTCGGTGAGAATGACCAAATCAGGCTCTACGTAGACACGGGGACCAGCGATATTGGGATTGGTGAGTGATCCAGGTACAAATCGATCTGTGAACGCATGGGCGCCTGTATAGTAGGCGAAACTCTCCACAGGACGCTTTCCATAGACTCGACCTGACACCACAACGACCTTTGAAGGCTCAAATCGTGCAATGAACTTGGCCGCTACTCTGATACGTTCGTCAGTCTTTCTGACGTCCAGAACGTACAGACCAATTGGACGCTGCCTGTAGACGAAGGGGTCCATGTCCTGCGTCTTAACCTGCGTTCCGATGTGGCAGCCGGCAGCCAGATACTTGTCCATTGCTGTCAGCAGTTCGGCTTCGGGAATTTCTGTTTCGCTCATCACTGCTTGCCCTCCACAGCCTCAGTTGTAGCAAACGCCATGAAACTGTCAATGATATCGATATGCGACAAGAGCATTCTTCGACAACAGTACCTATGAAGTCCCAAGTTGTCAAGAACTACTGCTGGATCCTCGCCTTGGCGAACTTGACGCTTGAACTGCTCGAACTTGTCAGCAACCACTTTTCCACATGTGAAACAACGGACTGGTATAATCATCTTCATTCCTCACCTGTATGACTTCTGATAGCGGGAGCGTGCTGAGGGCCCACCAAACTTCTTGGGCTCTGTGCGTCGAGGATCACCAACTAGCATTGTCCTATCGTGCTCCAGCATTCGCGACCGCGCTTCAAAGTCTTGACTCATTCGAAATAGACCAGTTGCAACGGCCATTCGTACGGCATCAGCCTGGCTCATGAAACCTCCACCCTGAACACGTACCCTGATATCGTACTTCTTCCAATCTTCGCCAAAGAGAATCAGCGGCTCCATTACCTTGAGTTTGACTATCTCGGGCTGGAGCACCTCAAGAGGTCTTCCATTCACCCTAATGCGGCCTTGGCCATTCTTGATAGTGGCCTTTGCCAGCGATGTCTTTCTCTTCCCAGTGGAAACGACGACTCTGATAGACACCTCATGTGACCTCCGGTTTTCTCCATCCGAGTTCATTGCTCAAATCTTCAATAGTGATGTGTTTTCGTGTAAGACTTCTGTAGCGTGAGCCCTCAAGTACAATCTTCTCAGAGTCCATCAGACTCTCGGGCACTCCGATATAGACCTTGACACGCTTGTAGGCCTCTTTACCGCGAGGAGTAGGCCAAGGTAGCATCCCTCGTATCACTCGACGGACCATCTTGTCGGGACGTCGGTGGTGGAAAGGACCCTTCCTTGGGTTGTATGAGGTACGAATATTGAACTTCTCCTTGAAGGCTTCAATGACCGTGCGCCTGTCACCGGTGATAATGGCCTTCTCGGCATTTACGACTGCAACTGTGTCCCCTAGGAGAACAGCCTTGGCGACCTTAGAGGCCAATCTTCCTATGACCATGTCCTCAGCATCGTAGACTATAACTTCTTTCTCGCTCATTGAAACCACCTAAACGATAATTGTCACTCCCTTCCCCTTGGGGACTTGATCAAGTAGTTCGTCTATGCTGATTAACGACCCTCCTGCACCCACTATTACTCCTCTAGCAGAGGCTGACGCATTCAGAGCAGCAACAGTCACTTTGTGAGGGAGGCTTCCTGAGCCTAGGACCTTTCCGGGCACTACGACAACGTCGCCTGCACGAGTATGGCGACCTATCTTCCCGACATTCACTTCAGGTCGCTTTCTAGCAGGCCGTGCCACTAGTTCTGCGACTCTCTTCCAAATCTTAACATTGTGTTTCGCAGATGTCCTTCTGAGTGCATTGATTAATGCACGAGTGTTGGGGTCGGTTGGGCCGGATCTTACCAATTGTGCTCACCTCATAATTTGCCAACAAAGTCGAGAGCTTCTCTGAATCTCTTCCTCAGATTCTCAGCCGCCTTCTCCACGATTGTTTCGGGCGGCAGTGCGCCTGTGGACTCAACCCTAAACAGAATGGCATTCTTCTTTGACCCTATCGTGATTGCCTCGGGCTCACATTCCTGGACACACATCTCACACATGTTACAGTCCAGAGTGTTCTGTGTCACCAATGTGTCCTTGTCTATCACGAAGATCTTCCTTGGACAGACCTCGACACATGCCTCGCATTTGGTACATTTCTCCTTGTCCACCTCGACTATGGGCACGTGTTTGTAGGCTACTGTGGACACCGGCTGGAACTTGGCATTCTCAGCTCCAGTACCTAGACGAGCATAAGCCTCGATTATCAATCGCTGATTAGGGGCAAGCTTGACAAGAGGAATGTCATTCGTTGCAGGAACGACCTTTGGGTCCTGTGAAACGAGATCGCCGGAAAATACGACAAGGTCCTCACTTCCAGATTCCTTCTCCAGAGTGAGCGTACACTGGCAGAGGCTGCAACCCTTTCCCTCGCAATCACACTCTTCGGGCAAGTTGTAGCTCT
>CAYFTD010000432.1:0-6388 GCA_964345915.1 uncultured archaeon | reverse complement strand
AGTGTGTTGATTTTCAGCTTTGCTGGAATCGCGGCCGTGGGCATTGTATACGCCGGTTACAGGAGAATAACCAGGCGCTACGGGGCCACCTGGGAAGTTGATGAAACAACATCTGTCTATCAAAGCCCTGAGATTTCAATCCAGACCTTCGGCACTCCCGGAACAGTGGCTGAGCTCGATCCGGTCGAGAGCGCATTCTTCGTCAACACCAGCCGAAAGGACATTGTATCTATGATTCTCATGTCGTGTGTACGAAAGGGAGCAGTCCGTGTCATCTCTGGGGACCCGTTGCGACTGTCAGTCACAGGACTGAAGTTTGAGGAATTGACCTACTACGAAGAGATGTTCGTGGAGTCAATTGACAACAATGAACTTGACCAGGACAAGATCGACGACATGCTGGAAGAGCTCGCTCAAAGGGTTCAGGACAAATCCTGGGACGCAGACTTCGAAGCCACAAAAGCCAATCACGATGAGATGGTGAATGGCGCTTGGGATGAGCTCGAGAGTCACCCAAGTCTTGACGGGAGAGTCGATTACTACTTCAACAGACGCTACCATGATACTTGGGCCTGGTACTGGTTGTTCATGCACCCCAGGCACCACTATCATGTTGGAAGAACATTCACACCTCCCGGCGGGACTATAGCACCTCCCCGCGTTCCAGATTGGTTTGGGCAGATGGCTGAGGCGACTGGTCATGCGATTGGCGAAGTGGGAAGAGTTGTGGGAGATGTCGCTTCGACTACGGCACAGATCATGTCGAACGTGACAGATACGATTGGCAGTGTACTCGAAGGAGTTGGCAACATCATTCGTGAGCCACTGAAGCCTATAATCGAAGGGACCAGTCGTTGTGTGTCCCATGATGCTTGCCATTCAGCTTGTGTTTCGCATGATGCCTGCCACAGCGCTTGCCACAGCGCTTGCCACAGCGCGTGTGTATGTCATAGTGCTTGTCATGCTGCATGTCACTCAGCCTGTGTATCGGGCGGATTCAGATAGGGATTCTGAAGTCCGAGGATTCTGCTTGATTTAGAAATGCTATTTAACATCAGCCTTAGCCAACAGAGTGATTTCAATGTCTGTGGAAGAGAGATTCATACGTTTCTGCGGTGAGCTTGGCAACTTCTGCGAGAGAGTCACCGGGACCAGCCTGATTGACGCCTATTTCGGTCCTGACGAGTTGGCTCCTGCCAGGCAAAGGAAGGACTCAACGCCAGAGGTCTTACTTCAAGAGCTGGATGTACTTCGAGACCTCATATCAGATCAGATCAATGAGAGAATCCGGCAGGACTTCATGCTGAGTGATCTCAAGTCACTCCGTACGACTCTGCTTTGGTTGTCCGGTCATGATATTCCCTATGTCGACCTTGTTGAAGGTCTTCTTCACATAAAGCCCAAGGCATTTCCCGAGTCTGACGTGGAGGAAGCTCGTCAACGAGTGGAGGAAGCTTTCTCAACTTTCCCAGGAGAAGACACTCGGGACCGTGTGACTAGATTCAGAACAGAGGGGGAGATTGAGGGGCCTCAAGCAAAGGAGTTCATAGAAGTTGAACTTCAGAATGAGAGTGTCGAAATCGGTCAGATGTTCAAAACCAATATCTACGATGTGATGGGAGAGTCGGTGACAGACAATGGCATAGTATATGAGGCCGTCAGAGACAAGCCGTGGGGCGCATACAACTGGTACAAGGGCAACTATCGTTCCGTGAACCAATTCAATATCGACCGTCCTATCAACAGGAACACGGTGAACGCTGCAATCTATCATGAATACGAGCACCATGTGACAAACCTTTGGCGGGAGAAAGCATACCTGGAGCATGGTTGGACTGATCTCTCTGTTGTTCTACTCCACACCGGCCGCTCCGTGATTTCAGAAGGGACCGCTGATACAGCGGCTGACTTCCTAGGAATTGGGAAGGGTACACGTGAGGGCAACCCTGTCAGAGCAATGACTGATCTCTTCCGAATACTCAGCATCAATGCAGCAATCATGATGAATCAAGAAGGTGTACCTTTTAACGAAGCAGTAGAATACGCCAACGAGCGCAGCTTCAGTCCGCGAGAGAGTTTGGAAATGTCACTGGGTTTCATGACTCCGAATGGCAGCCCCAACTTCTTTTCCCCGTATATCTTCGCGTACTATATCGGACGGAATGAATTCGTGTACCCAGCATTCGCTAAGGCTAGAGAGAAGAACATGCTGCCCAAGTTCTTCAGAACATTCTATCTAAATCCGTATGTAGGACACAGCGCGACTTGGCGTGAGGCATTTGATTGGTTATGAGTGAGGTCCCCAGAACGATGCTGCGGTCCGTTACTAGATACTCTTCGGACATGTGAAACAAAAGGGATGTGTGTGATGAATCTCTGTTCACCACACACCTTACTCACTATTGACCGCTACCTCGGGCTGAAGTGTAAGCTCTGTCAAGCTCCCTTTCCATCGGGGCTGGAATTGCACTCGGTCCAGTGACGTCTCCTTCCTTTCTCCGAATGAAGACATAGAGTAGCGTGACATAGACAATGTCAAAGGTCCTCAAGACAAGGGTGACTGGGATTCCTGCTAGGACTGCGAATACTACTGCCAAGATGATTGTCATGAGAAGGTCGCCGGCGAACGCTACCCAACCTATGACCGCCCCACCCAAAGCGAACGCAAGGAAGAATGTGACAGCAAGGACGCCAAAGGCCCACCTCACGGCCGTCTCCTTGATTAGTACGTCAACAAAGTTGCTCCTCACAAGTCCGATGCTGCGCTTGATGCCGTCCTTTGCACCTAGCTCTTCTGCAACCATCGCTGGGATTGTGAAATAGTTGACCAGTGCCCATATCCAACCAATTATCCCGCCTGCGGCCCTGCCGACGGCTTCACCACCGGGGCCTCCGACCTCTCTGCCCACGCGTTGCAGAATAATCCTGACGATTACTATGATCACGCTCAATATGCTGAGAACAATGAGCCCAGTGATGACACCCAGGGATGATCTGACTCCGTCTCCTAGGTCCGGATCTCGTCCTCGCATGTAGATGTAGACTATTGCTGACGAGGTCCCGTAGGCAAAGTTGTAGAAGAAGATAGTCGCGAACAAGTAGAGCACAATGCCGACTCCGGCCGCCCAACCATTCTCGAGAGTGAGTGAGTAACCACCGCTTCCTGCAAAGACATCTAGTGCGTGACCACCCGAAAGCACATCAACCGAGTAGAAGGCGATTGCGCCGAACATCACAGCTGAAATCAGAGTGAAGAACATGACCAGGACAGGGGGTACGAACACTCCCTTCTCGTCAAGACACACTTGGCCTGTCAGCTTCACAATCTCCCCCGCACGGCGAATCCTCTCCCTAAACACTGTGAACAACAAGAGCGTCAGAAATAGAGTGAACACTCCGGGGATCAGAACTTGCCAAGCCAATGGAACTCCGGTGACCAGCATGACAACTGGGATGGCCCAGGTCATTAGGTTCATGAAGAACGCGCCAATGTAGATGAGAGTCCCACCTAGCCTCTTAGCTAGAACTGAAGCCCCCCATGCTACAAAGACACTCAGGAGTATCAGCCCACCTAGTATAGCACCAACCGCAATAGCCGCATCCGTAGGTGAGATCACTAAGCTAATGACACTCAAGATATCATTGATGAAAGCCATCACTTGTGTTCCATACTGATTCCACAGATTCCATAAGGAAAAGACACCTGCAGCGAGAAAAGCACCCAGCACGATTATGACTCCGGCCACAGCCATCCCGTGACCAGGGTACTGTTTCTCATCATGATAGTTGATTATGTCAGTACGTGACAAACAAATTCTCCTCCTTTCAACGAGTGAAAATTCATGTCACTTCAACCATCCTCTACAGTTAAATGTTGGGAGGCAAAGAAGCGCTTCCTAGTCCTCAAGCATTTCACCTATACATACGTATTTCAAAGAAGTAGCGAGAGTATGTCTATGGAGTCTATAACTTACTGCGAACCGGAGCGTCTTTTCTGCCGAACTAAGGAGATTCTGCTTGCAGTTGACGGGAGCAAGGGTTCATCCCGGGCCGCAACCGTAGCGTTCGAGATAGCCGAGATGACAAAGTCCAAGGTGTTCATCGTCCATGTGATTCCGACTCCGTCAATTAACCAACTGTCTCTGATGACCGGGATGAAAGAAGACGAAGTCCTTGCCAAGTACATGAAGAATGGTGAGACACTGTTGGCAGGGTATAAGAATGCCTCAATCGAGTTTGACCTCAAAGTAGAGTTGTTGCTGGAGAAAGGCTTGCCTTCTGAAAGGGTGATCATGGCAAGTGAGCGGAACAACGTTGACCTTATTGTGATTGGGTCAAGAGGAACAGCAGGTGGCAGGCGAGCAGGCATGGGTAGCTTCACAGAGAGAATTGTGCTTCAGTCTAAGTGTCCTGTGGTCGTCGTGAAGTAGGAAACCTCCCTCGACTCAACACTTCCAGCCATAGTCATCTACTATGCCAAGCATGGTCCTCATCTTCCGTGATTTAACCTCCTGAAGCACTGTTGATGCTACGCGAAATCCGTTTAATAGCAAGCACTTGAGAGGGTACTTGCGTGGAGTAAGATGAGCGACGAAGCCGGGACTCAGAACAGTCCAGACGTCAAGCCACTTCGTCAGCTATTTCACTTCTCACACTTCACTCACTTCTATAGGCTCTATGTGCCTGCATCAATCCTGATAGGCATAGTCTGCGGCTTGTTCATGGTTTGTTTCCAGGTTCTCATTGACGTATTGACTAGCGGACTCCTCGGAATTCCCCTGTTCCTGGCTCCATTGATAGGCGGGGTCTTCTCAGGACTCCTAATCTACTTCGGTCATCGTGAGATAGAAGGGAGTGGGATATCGAAGGCAATAGAACTCACTCACGACCCGGTTGAGCTCAAGCCTCAGACTGCATTCACCAAGATGATTGCGACTTCTGTGTCAATTGGGTCTGGCAACCCTGTAGGTCGCGAAGGTCCTGCTGTACTCATAGGGGCTTCCATTGGAAACAACATCGGCCGTCTCTTTGGATATCATGATGCCCCTCATTTGCGAGTCTTCATCATGATGGGTTCCGCAGCCTGCACGGCAGGAATATACAAGGCTCCTCTTGGAGGTGCACTGTTCGCCTCCGAGGCACCATACAAGAGAGATGCACGAATGGGCTACTTCGTTCCATCCGTCTTGGCGGCGATAACTTCTTATATCGTCTTTGCTATCCTTCTTGGAATACATCCTCTTCTCAGTCTAGATGTCAGCTTTTCACTCACACTTCAAGTTCTCCCCTTCGTCGCGCTGCTTGGTGCCGCTGCTGGTGTGATTGCCATCTTCTTCTCTGTCTTTTTGATGTTCATGCGTAACACGTTCAGGATCCGCCTACCTGATTGGGCTGACCCGATTGCAGGTTCTCTGCTTGGATGCTTAGTGATCTTTCTTGTCGGTCTATGGATGGTTCCGGACTTGAATGTGGCAGGTCTTGGCTACTCTGTGATTGAAACCATAGCCTCGAGCGGCACAACTGTGCCCATTGCTGCCCTATTCGTACTTCTCCTGGGCAAGCTCTTTGCGTCTTCATTTGTGGTTGCAGGCAGAGTATCTGGCGGAGTTCTCGCTTCCTCTATCTTCGTTGGGGCAATGCTTGGTGCAGTATGTGGTGAGGTCTTCTTTCCGGAGTACATTGCAGCTTTCATAGTCATGGGAATGGGCGCAGTATTGGCCGCTACCACGAATACGCCTGTGGCCACAACCATTCTTGTCCTAGAGATCAGTCACTCTTTCGAGCTCCTGATACCACTGGCCATTTGCATCTCAGTTTCATACTTAGTAGGAGGAGGAACGTCTCTGTACGAGGGTCAAAGGGTGACAAGAGACGATGAAGACCCCGGTTACTTTGCTCGTGTCAATATCATCCCCGAGGGAGAAGACCTTCTCTCAGCTTTTGCAGATGCAAACCCGGTTGACAGTGAGGAAGACAACTCAAACCCCGACCACTCTGAATAACATTTCAATAAGTTAATAGGCCTACAGGGCGGTGACTACAGTTTAGAACCGCTGTGTCCAAGGAGGAGTATAGCATTGAGAAGACGCTACGTTGGCACGCTATTGCTGTTTTTCATTGTGTTTCCAATTGTGCCGTCATTGTTTGTTTTTGACAACGGTCTGCTGGACTCACAATCGTCCCTTGTATCACCTGTGAACTTCCATGAGCTTGCGAGAACTCATGGGAAAGGTATCCCTGTGGTTGTCGAGTTCTCGAAAACGATTACTTTGGAGGACGCTATGGACTTTCAATCAGTGGGTGTCAGATTCAGCTTTGACACGCCTGAGAGTAGTCGTTTTGGGAGCTACTATCTTCTGAGAGGAAGTGCTGATGGCCTTCACTATCT
>CAYFTD010000431.1:0-2257 GCA_964345915.1 uncultured archaeon | reverse complement strand
CCCCGGACTTGGACCAACTAGAATCATGCTAGAAAGAAGAGAAGAAGCGCAACTCAGTGCGCTTCCTACAGCTTAACTGATTGTTCTTTGAAGCCTATGGAACATCCTTTTTGGAATGTAGACCTAGTTCAGGTTCACACGCGGCGCGAACAGCAACAGCAGATAGAGATAGAGAGAGAGCACTGGTCGATGGCTCAATTCTCCTTCGCCTAGTTGCCGCCATGGCCAGGAAGACCCAGGCCAGAGCAAAGATGAAGACAACGCCAGCTATTGGGATCTTGATTGCATAGCTGCCCGCCAAATGGTCTACTACAATGTTTGCATACACTTCTTTCTCTATTCTTTGTAGCCAGTTAATCGATGAACTCTCAGAGCTCACTTGCTTCGGAGGACGTGGAGACTCCGAAGAAGGTCTGTAGAACGTTTGAGAATCGGAGTACTGGAGAGCCAGTGCCTCACTGGACTGGGAGAGTGTGACAAGGCCTTCGAGACAGCGCAGTCTGTTGCAGAAGAAGGCGAGAAGCTTCCGGAGTTCAAGACGACCGTCATCGATGCCCTACTCGAGATGGCTGCCGCGTCTGACCGTCTCTTTCAGATTGACATGTTGTTTGAGGCGTGCGAACGGGCTGAACACCTAAGAACGACAATACCAACGGACGATGAATCCTTGCTCGAATCCATCAGGGCGAACATACTCCATCACAAGTCATTTGGCTTCTCGAACAGAGGTGAATTCGGAAGAGCCACTGAGTGCGCTCTTGAGAGCCTCACCATAAGAGAACGCTTGGGAAACATGCCAGACATTGTATCAAGCCTGCTGCGCGTAGCACAACTTCGTATCAATGTAGACCGAAGTCAGACCTTGGATTACTTGGAGAAGGCACAAAAGCTAAACGTAGATCTTGACAGAAAGCGGTACAACATACAAGGTCTCATGCTCAGGGCCTGGATTGACAGGTGGGAAGGTAATCTAGACGATGCCGAGGAGGGCTTTCGGCAGTGCATAGATCTCGCCAGACAATACGACATGGGTTATTTCCTGGTGCCGGCACTGCGTTCCATCGCTGGAGTATACGCAGCTATGGGCGATTCTCGGCGCGCAGAGAAGTCTTACAAAGAATGTCTGACACTTAGCGAGAAGACTGGTGCTGGGCTGTTTATTGCGATTTGCTCCAACAATCTCGGCGAGATCCACAGATTCCGGGGCGATTTCGATAAGGCTCTGAAGGGATACGAGCGGGCGATGAAGATCAACAAGAGCATGGGCCGCATGGCAGGCTACATCACGGCCCTTCTTGATTATGGCCTAATTCAATATGCCATGGGAGATTTGGAAGAAGCACTGCGGCATGTAGAAGAAGCTCTTGCAATTGCAAGGGAGCAGAAAGATTCTAGAATGCTCGACGTGGGAGCGTGCACCTGGTACGCAGTCGTAATAATGATGGATATGGGAATGGTCAGTAAGGCGCAGCAGCACGTAGAATACCTTTGCCAAGTAATGAATGAGGACGCTAAAGACAGCATTAGAGAGTTCGTGGATCAACTATATCGAGTGTCAGCAGCCATTGTTCTAAAATCAAGCCCAGTTGCACGGAACAGAACCTTGGCAAGGGACCATCTGACTCAGGTGGTTGAGGGAAAGCTTATCGATTATGAGGTCACCAGCATGGCATATCTTCTCTTCTGTGACCTTCTGGTTGAAGACCTACAGCTTTCAGGTGATAGAGGTCTGTTGGATGAGTTGAAGTCTCTCTTGACCGACTTCACTGAAACGGTAGTTGAACAAGGAAAGACCAGTTTGCACGTGGAAGCGCTGCTCCTACAATCCAAAGTTGCGCTGATTGAACTGGAAGCGGAAGAAGCTAATCGCCTGTTGAACCTAGCAAGATACCTTGCGGATGAGGGAGGATTTGAAAAGATGGCTAAACTGATAGTCGATGAGCAAGATGCGCTGCTTCGGGAATGGACCATCTGGGATGAACTTGGAGAAACCAAACCCGCTATGACCGAACGTGCGGAAAGAGTCCGCATCCATGAGCAGATTGGGAACATGATACAACAAGGCTCATGGAGGAAGATGCTCTACTGACAAACTAGAATCAACTTAATTAAGTCCCCATAAGAGAGAAGACTTCTCTGGTCGTACTCGCTTGTAGGTCAAGTCCTGTCAATCTCCTTGATGCGGCCTGAGATCCATTCTCTCAGTGTCTTGACGCCGAACGTGTCGGATATGGTAAGAGCATTCTCAAGGGTTTCT
>CAYFTD010000430.1:0-4625 GCA_964345915.1 uncultured archaeon | reverse complement strand
TCGGCATATCGAAGCTTAATGGTGACAGTCCGGAACCGGAGTGCCTGCTTCTGCAATCTCTCGCCGATTCGTCTGCACATCTTGCTAATCGTGTTGTGAAGGTAGTCCGTTGCCTCGGGTTCCACGTCCTCCATAAACGTGTAGTCCTTACTCATAGACTTCCGGACTCTCGGTCCGTTATCTATCAGCGGCCTTTCATCGATTCCTCTGGCGCGGTCATGGATCCATTTGGCACCTCTACCCATGATGGGCATCAGGTCAATAACTGTCATTGATTGAAGCTGGCCAAGAGTCTCTATTCCGTGTCGCGCCAGTCTAGAAGCGGTCTTCTTGCCCACACCATTGATTGCATCTACGCTGAGTGGTCTGAGGAACTCCAGCACGTCATCCGGGCCTGGACCAACCACTGTGATTCCCAAGGGTTTGTTCATCCCAGTGGCAACCTTGGCTACAGCCATATTGGGAGCCACACCGATGGAGCAGGGCAGTCTAGTTCTCCGTTTCACCTCCCTTTGAATCATGAGTGCAAGTTCTCTCGGCCTCTCGTAATCTTGTACGAGTTCAGTCACTTCGATGTATGCCTCATCTATACTTGCCCTTCGAACTCTCCCTCCGTCCGAGTGATCTCTCAGAACCTCCATTACCTCAGTGGAAGCCTCAATGTAGCTTGAGAAGTCGCCGGGGACGAAGACAGCTTCCGGACAAAGTCTGTACGCCTTGGAGACCGGCATACCGGAATGGATGCCGCGGTCTCTTGCTTCATATGAGGCAGCTCTCACCACTCCTCTACCTTGGCCGCCCTTAGGATCATGCCCGACACAAACGGGCTTGCCTGCCAAGTCCGGGTAGTTTCTATACTGTTCAACGGCCGCGAAAAAAGGCGTCCATGTCCACATGCATAATCCATCTATTCACAAGTGTGACCCGCCAATCAATTATGACTGAAATGACTTTTCGGTTTCTCCGTCCCTTTGTCTGATCGAATGTACCATCTATGCGGGGGGAGTTTACCGAACATAATGAGAGAAGTGGAAGGCCTTGTATCATCGACAACACGGACCTCGATTTGAGTGTCGATTTCCTGCCGAGCTATACTCCGCCTTATACTCAGTTTCCGGGTACCAGAACGGCCGAAAGATGGTCACTATACCATACTCGGACTGAGTGTATGACTGCTAAGGAAACCAAAAACCGCAACGAAACTAAAGGGGAGAAGTGAGGGTTAACAAAGTAACCAAGGTTAGACATGGATTCCTGTAGCATTTGGAGTATTTCGACCCCGTATGACGAAGATAAGCGGGTTCGGATTGACAACACCTAGAAAGTGTGACAACCTGACCTGAGCACCGACGAGCTTATGTGGGACCTCTTCCAATGCACGCTATTACGTGATGCGGGGTCTAGAAGATGTACGAGCGCTTCGAGCCGTCCGACCGAGTCTTTGTCGACAGAGAGGAGTATCTCGACTGGATGTCCGAGGCACTGAAGCGATGTAAAAGGCGGAGCGTTGTCCTCAATCTTCGCGGGATTGGAGGAATTGGAAAGAGCTCTCTGCTTGATCATTGGACCAGTACCATCGACTCAACCATCCGTCTGGACTGCGAGCAGTTTGTGGGGTTCTATGATCGTTTGAACGTCTTGGCTAAGGGAGCTGTGCTCCTTGGAGTAAAACTACAGAGATTCGATGTGCTCTGGCAGATCAGGCAACGTTTCGTTGAGGGGGTGGAGCCTGTCAAGGAAGAAGGACGCGAGTGGGCAAAGGAAATTGCTATGGCAATCCCCTTCATTGGATCTCTGGCCAGTATTGGTAGCGCCATCAGTGCAGCCGGTGGCAAGGTCGCCCCGAAATTGAAGAGCAAGTATGGCGATGTGGCAAGGTGGCTACAGACTCGTCTTGGGAAAGATCATGTTGAAAAACTTCTCGAGATTCTCTGGAAGGAGCCACGCCACGCAGAGTTCTTGTATCTTGATGCGTTTCTTGAAGATCTGAACAAAAGGAAGAGCATGGACTCTCCGATTCTATTCCTGCTGGATCATTTCGAGTATGTCGATAGTGAAAAGGCACGTTGGCGTTACGGCGGTAGGCAAATCACGGAAAGCGAGCTCTGGGGTGTCTTCTTGTCCTCGTTGTCCAACTGTGTGGGAGTCATGGCAAGTAGAAGAGCTGCAACGGAGCAACCAGAAATCGACATTGAGGAGTCCGAATTAACAGAGCTTGACAGAGAGAGCTGCATAGAACTGCTTGAATTGCGGGGCATAACAGATACAGAAGTTCAGAACAGTCTTGTGAGTGTGAGTGGTGGTAACCCTTTCGTGTTGGGTACACTTTGTGACATGGCTGACTCTGGCACCCTCTCGATTGAGGACTTGGAAGGGCTACGCGGAGATACACTTGAGGAGGTCCGTCTTAAGACGTGGAGAAGGCTCTTCAACCAGGCTCAGGATCTGCTGGGCTTCGTTGAACGTGCAGGACTTCTACCGTTCTTCAACAGAAGAGTGATGAACATCATCGCACCGGGCATGAACCCTGATCAGTGGGACAGGTTGATTCGGCTGAGCTTCGTCAGAGATAGAGGTGACGGGACCTGGGTGCTGCATGACCTTGCAGAAGAACTCGTCATAGCTGAACTCGGTCAACGACTCGGGAATCTGACAGATGAGGTTGCCGAACTTCTCGAGAGGGCCTCCGACGAGGAGTCGGACTACACTCTTCTTGGACTCTCCCTGTCAGTTCAAGCAATGGCCGCAGAAAGTGTTACGGCGGCAAAGGTCGGAACTATTGTCACTGACCTTATGTGGAGGGCCGATTTCTCCGACGCAATAACACTTCTTGATGCCACGAGGATTGACACGAAAGAGGGCCATGTAGTGATACAGGGGCTGAGAGGAGGCGTGTTAGCCCAAATGTATAGAGTAGCCGATGGCGAACATGCCCTTAGGGATGCCCTTGAAACAGCTCGAGATTTTGGTGAGAGGGTTCCAGACAGACTCCTGATACATGTAGCCCGAACGCTGAGCTTTCTTGGTTCCCTACTCAACAGGGACGGGAGAGCTTCGGAGGCCGAGGAATCCTACCGGGAGTCTCTCAAGATTTACAGAGAAATCGATGAAGCGACACTGGGTTACCGTCACCAGGACATGGCTTGGACTCTCTATAACTTCGGTTGGGTTCTGATGGGCGTCCATAGACTAGAAGAGGGAGAGAAAGTGACTCGGGAAGCATTGCAGCTATATGAGAAATCCACCCCGACAGCATCATACGACCCCATGAGAGGTATCACGATCTCTCAACGCAACATCAGCGTAGCATTATGGTTCGCTGGTAGGGCTTCAGAGTCAGGAGAGATCCAGCGAGAAATTCTCGAAATCAGCAGAGAGCGTGCCAGCAGAATGCCAGACAATCTCTCAGCAGTTCGCGATCTCGGGGTTAGTCTTCTCAACCTTGGCGATAGTCTGAGATACATGAAGAAACCATACGAGGCGATTGATCTACTCCAGGAGGCACTTCAGCTGTCCAGAGAATTAGCCAAGAAGGAGCCAGAGCCCTTCCTAAGGTTTGTCCCATACACTCTCACCAGCCTAGCACTGCCACTCAGACAGATTGGTAGATACGCGGAGGCGGAGAAGGCATACCTAGAGGCAGTCGTTATGCATAGAGAGCTATCTGAAAAAACGCCTGAGGTCTTCTTAAGGTATTTCGCTTGGAGTCTCAACGATTTCGCAATTCTTCTCAAGCAGACTGGCAGAGAATCAGAGGCCGAAAAGGAATTTCGAGAGGCTCTCAGGATCCATAGAGAGATTGCCGCCCAGTCTCCAGACAGATACGACGCCCTAGTATCTTGGAATCTCAACAATCTCGCCGTTTTGTTTAAGCAGACTGGGAGAATCTCATTGGCTGAAGAAACCTATGGAGAAGCACTTGATATCGCGAGAAAGATTGCCCAAAGAGCTCCAGAGGCTGTCTTCTTGACAGACCTATTAGCCACCATCCTCAACAATCTCGCTGTTCTTCTTAGGCAGACTGGGAGAACATCGGAGGCGGAAGAGGCCCTCCTGGAGGCTCTCGAAATCAGAAGACAACTTGCTCAGAAGTCTCCCGAACTCTTCCTCTATCGTGTTGCCACGACGCTCAACAATCTCGGCGTCTTGCTGTTCGAAGAAGATAGATCATCAGAGGCAGAGGGTGCATTAAGAGAGGCGCTTCAGATGCGCAGAGAACTTGTCAGCAAGTCATCAGACCTGTACCAGCCTAGTGTTGGGTCAACTCTCAACAACCTCGCCGTCCTGCTCAAGCGAATTGGTCAAAAATCGGAGGCAGAGAATCTCTATCACGAGGCGAGTAATATCGGAGAAGAACTGGTGTCGAGAGCCCCGATGGTATACCAACGCGACTTGGCGCGGACGCTCCGCAACTATGCCATTCTGATGTCGGACATGGAGAGTACAGATGAGGCTGCACAGAAGATCCGGACCCGACTGGAGGAACTTGGCGTCCAGAGTCCGACAGAGAGTGAGGAGTGGTCAGAGGAGGAAGAAGAAGAGGCGAATCCTGTGGTGGCAGCGTAGTTCCCTCAAGAACCACTCGAGCCTCGTCATGAAACTGGAAGAGAGAAGTAAGGGTCATC
>CAYFTD010000429.1:0-4584 GCA_964345915.1 uncultured archaeon | reverse complement strand
GGTGGTGTCCTGATTGAAACCCACCTCGGGGACATAACTGAGTTGGATGTTGACGCCATTGTCAATGCTGCCAATTCGGATTTGTGGATGGGCGGAGGTGTGGCTGAAGCAATCAAGGATAAAGGAGGGGTGGTGATTGAGAAGGAGGCTCTCAGCAAGGGACCGATAAGACCCGGCGAAGCAGTGATGACGACAGCCGGAAAGCTTCGGGCGAAACACGTAATCCATTGTGCAGGTATGCCTCCTGGGGGAAATGCGACATATTGGAATGTGAGGTCTTCAGTCAACACAGCACTTGACATTGCATGTGACAACAGCCTCGAGGCAATCGCCTTCCCGGCCATTGGCTCAGGAATCGGAGGTCTCAAGAAAGAGGAGTCAGCAAAGGCCATCGCCGAGGCGGTCGCAGAGTATACTAGAGCTGCAAGATCGGTGAAGAAGGTTATGCTGGTCGGGTTTACCCAAGACATGTGTGACCTCTTTGATAAGGCAGTTGAAGACGCGCTGATTGATCAAGTCATGGAAGATGCTATGAGGGACGAGTGATGGCTGACCGCTACTTCGACTCAGTCAAGGTAATGGTTCGCCTCGGACCTTATACTGATTCCAAACTCGACTTAGTTGTCAAGTCCAAGAACATTCTGGCGAGTGTAGATGCGGGCACTATTCCTGGAGGTCTTGGTATCTCCATTCAAGAACACTCCACTGCTGAGAACGCTGAGTTCTGGCCTGCACTTACCATGGAAACTCCTAACAGGAGATCAGCGATTCACAACACCGTAAAGAACGCCTTGAGAGCTGCTGACCGTGTCGAAGCCAAACGCATAGGAATCTACACACTTGGTCTAGAAGTGGCACGAGTACCTAGCTGGGAGGTGGCAGAGGAGGTATCCAAGGCGGTCTATGACTACTCCAAGTCTACTACCTCCGAATTGGAGATTGTGGTCGTCGCGAGCTCACCCACCCAAGTGAGCTCATTCCAGTACGCCCTTGAGAACGTCACCGTGATTTCTTCTTGAGTCTACGTTTTGCTGCTGAGGCAGCTTCGACCAATGGGTCCCAAGTGTCACATATCGCTGGTGCATAGCAGTTCTCGAAGTCAAATAGCTCAGATGCGTCAACATCGTTCTGAATTCCAATCGTCAGGACATTGAGTCTCATTGCGGCATCCTCTAGGCCTACGAGCTGACCACCCACAAGTTTGCCAGTCTCCTTGTTGAAGTAGGCCTTGACCTTCAGGTCCTTCCCTCCAACATAATAGGGAGGCTTTGTGCTACCCTTTAACGAACCCTTCACAACGGGAACGTTGAGGCGTGCCGCCATATCTCCAGTCAGTCCAGTTGTGGCAATCTCGAGACCGAACAGCTTCGTGACCTTCGCGCCAACAATGCCTACGAATCTCGCGTCACCTCCGGCAGCATTGATTCCAGCGACTCTACCCTGCCTGACAGCAATGGTCCCGAGACCTCCTGGTGAGGGAGTCCTTGTGACAAAGTCTTTGTGCTCCGCACAGTCACCGCAGGCATACACATCATCAATATTGGTCATCATTCTATCATCAGTCACAATCCCTCCCGTGGGCCCGATCTTGACACCGATTTCCTCCGCAAGGCCTGTCACGGGCCGAATCCCGGTCGCAACAACTATGAAGTCAGCATCAATGCTCTGCGTTTCTTCCGTGACTCTATCCTTCACGACTATACTGCTCGGTCTCTTCTCCCCGACTATCTCCTGGGCTGCTGTATTCGTCAGTATCTTGATGCCATGTTCTCGGCAGTGGTCTTCCACTATCTCAGCCATATCCGGGTCAACCATCGTCAACATGATGTTTGGAAGGAACTCCACGACAGTCACGTCGAGCCCACGTTCGTAAAATGCCTCTGCCGTTTCCATTCCCACCAGGCCGCCTCCGATTACAGCCGCTTTCTTCGCGTTCTCGACCTCAACCGACAACGCCTTGGCATCGTCAATGGTTCTCAAACCGTAGACGCGGTCCTTGTCCAGCCCCTTAATGGGTGGGTCCTTGTTCTCTGCCCCGGTTGCGAAGACCAATGCGTCATACTCGAGTTCCTTGTCCTCTGATTCTCCGTCATAACTGAGTACATGCGCTGAATGGTCAATATGGTTCACATTCGTTCCCAGTTTCGCCTCAATCTTCAAGGGGTTCCAGTTTTTCGGTGGCATTAGCACCAGGTCTTCGTATTCTCTTACCTTGCCCGATATCGTGTAAGGCAGTCCGCAGCGAGAGTACTGCGAATAGACCTCCGTGTTGAAAACAGCGATTGACACATCTCTACTGTACTTCCGGGCTTGAAGTGCGGCTGTGGCTCCTGCAGCACCACATCCTATCACTGCGATTCTTTTGGTCATGTCATGAATCTCCTACTCTCAGGTTAGACTAGACTCCTGAGAGGCGGAGAGCGGCCTGCAGTCTTTAGGCTATCGGTGCTGCTCAGTGATCATCACCAGAAATACAAGAAACTGGAATGAATACCCCTTTTGGGGTAGCACTCCAGTCCTACAGTCTAGTCCTCAGCGAAGTCTTCGTCTGATTTCTCGTCGAGAAACTCTTCTGACTCATCTTCGGGAGGGAGCTCATCTGCCTCCACATCGGTATCTGGCTCGGTCACATCTTCCATTTCGGCTGGTGGAGCTTCTTGTTCAGGGACATCGCTGATTTCATCGGTTACCTCGATTCCCTTCTCATCAAGCTCCTCCTTCAGCTTCTGAATCTGCATCCTGCGTGAGAAGTAGAGGGCAACTATCACTCCAAGTGAGAGAGCACCTCCCACCACGGTTAGAGTGGTCTGGAATTGACTAGCTGCTCCACCGAGAAGTTGCTGCCATGTGAGGATCAGAAATGCCAGACCTCCGATGTTCATCACGAAGCTCCGGAGAGGCGTTTCGATCTTCTGTATCTCAGTCACCTCGGTGTCGACCATTGCGGCACCAATCACTCCAGCATTGTATTCACTGGACTTGGTCCTCTTCGCTAGCTTTCGAATGGAGAGTGACTTCTTCTTGCCCATGACCCTCAGGGCCTTGTCCACCCTTGAAGCCAAGAGGTCCGCATACTTATCCTCGGCCCCATCGATGTCTATGTGACACTTCTTGCAGGTCTGTGCGCCCTCACGCCAGTTAGTCCTACAGTTGGGACACTTTTTCCGCCGCCAAGCTTCGGGGGCAATCTCACGTACACGTTGACGAACGATGTACTCGCTGACACCCTCTTGTCCCTCAGCCGCCTCCCTCTCTATGTCTTCTTCCTTCTTCTTCTTCACTTTCACCATTCCGGCGACGATTGAGAATAGTGCAGGGAGCGCTCCAAGGACAGTAAGGTCCGGAAGAGACCGGATCTCAGAGGCCTTCTTCTGTATTGACCTGAGCTTGTGTGCTGTGCTCAGACCATCAAACACATTCTTGATGTTCGCTCCTATTCCGACTACTGCACCGCCGGTTGCGACCACAGTTGCAATGCCTGCAACAGAGGTTATGGCGTCGAGTGCATCATCTGCAGGTATCAGCAGGAAGAATACTTGCTCAATTCGGTGAGGAGGATCCACACCCGGTGTTTCATCTTCTAGTTGATAGAGGAGACTCACTGACGCTTCAAATTGGCCAGTGATCAGGTCAATCTCAAAGCCACCGAGAGTGGTCCGAAGGATAGACCCAAAGTCGATGAGTGCCTCGACGGGCACTATAGGATCAGCGGGCGTCAAATAGGATACTGTTTCATTTTGTGCTAGGAAGAGCTCGAATATCCTGATACTCTGGTAGAAGAAGCTGATTGTGCCATTCAGGTTGAATATAGAGTCAGACCCCACCACATCGATTTGGATGTAGATCGAGGTTGGCGTGTCAAGGTCAATCTCAATTGGTGCAGTCTGGCTGGTAGCGGTGATGCTCACGCCGTTGACGGCGATGTATGCGTGTAGGTGATCGTCACCAAACCAGCCAGGAGGCTGTGATACGGTCAGAGATGCACTGGATAGGAGTAACAGTGCACCGAAGACGACCACACCAAACAGAATCGGTTTGCGGCGGAAGCGGGGCATCATTCATTCCTCACTCTAGGTATTGTGGAGCACACTAAACAGTCTAGGACAGAAAAGCATTGTGGAGGCAGAGTCAAGCAATCGATTAGTGGGCCTAGCTCGGAGGCCGAACCCCCCGGGCCATTTCAGCAACCTTGGCTGCGACTGTATTCAATCCTTCACTCTTCATGAGAAGTCCTTTTGCGCCTACAGCCAAAGCACGGCTGATCAGATCCCGATCGACATAGGCGGTGAGTATCTGGACATTCTCCACTCCCAATTCAGTGAACTTCTTGGTACATTCAATGCCATCCATTACTGGCATCTTAAGGTCCATAAGCGTCACATGTGGGAGCTGATCCTCTTTGGCCAGCTGAGTCATCATCTCGACGGCTTCCTCCCCGTTCAGCGCAGAGATTACCTCAAGGTCTTCGATATATCTCTCGAGGAACTGAGACAGTATGTTGATGATATCCGGTTCATCATCGACGATGAAGATCCTGGTCGTCATAGATCCATCCTCTGAAGAAGTCTAGTTGCTGTATGGATT
>CAYFTD010000428.1:0-1714 GCA_964345915.1 uncultured archaeon | reverse complement strand
TATCGTTGCCTTCATTGCAGGGAACGGAACAGTGTGGTATCTCGTCCAGATCGCCGCATTCTTCATGCAGACCGTACCCGGAATGGCGGGCTAGGTTGCACAAACGACATCCCTTTTTTTATAATATTAGGTATAGTTAAATATCTACCTGCATAGCTGAATGTTTATATGCAATTCGTTGTCTGAGGTCGAAGTAGTTGGGCAGACTAGGCTTTTCTGTTCTTAGACATCGGTTTAGCATGCTCGCACTCACTCTTCTCATCCTATACGTGGTACCGACTATTGTTCCCGTTGCTGCGCAAGAAGGAGTCTTGGACTATAAGGAGGCTGTTCAGGACATTGATTTAGAGAGGATTCGTGAGCATATGACTTTCTTCTCTGGGCTTGGCTCTAGGGTTACTGGATATCCTGGCTCGATGGCCGCAGCCGACTACATCGCTGACGAGTTCGCAACGTATGGACTTAAGGCGGAGGTACAAGACTATCCAGTAACGGTACCGCTCCAAACTGAGGCTTCTGTCACAATCTTATCTCCCGAGAGTAAAGTAATCGAGGCTCACTCGTTGTGGCCGAACTATGTCCAAACGAGCCCAGCTCACGGTCTGAAAGGTCACCTCGTCTACGGCGGCCCCGGGGAGATGTCTGACTTCAATGGTAGACAGGTCAAGGATAGCATCGTCCTGTTGGAGTTCAACAGTGGGGAGAACTGGTTGAACGCTGCGAACTTGGGGGCGAAAGCGATAATCTTCGTAGCTCCCTCTGACACTGTGAGCACGGAAGCCCGCGCGAAGATCACAAGCATCCCCATATACCTTCCCCGCGTCTACGTATCAATAGAGGACGGAGTGTACCTCAAAAGCCTATCAGCAGCTGGCGATGTTACAGTTGAAGTTAAGTCTCTGATCCACTACGAGACTGTGATAGCCAAGAACGTTGTCGGAATCGTCGAAGGTTCTGATTCCAAGGAAGACATCATCGCGATTGGAGCCCACTTTGACACATGGTCCGTTGTCCCTGCCTTAGCGCCGGGCGCCGAGGAATCCACAGCAGTCTCCACAATCTTGGAGCTTGCCCGTTGCTTCTCTGAGCACAGACCCCGCAGAACGGTCTGGTTCGTGGCACTCTCGGGTCACTGGGAGGCACTAGCTGGAGCGAGGGAATTCGCTGAAGAATACTACTTCGATCCTGCAGTTATCAGCGGAGAACGAAAGATTTGGACCTTCATCGGCCTCGACTTCTCAAGTGAAGGAGAAACTATGGGGATGATCTACCGAGGAGCGATGCTAGACTACGGCAGCACCAGGGTCATGGGTACTGGTGGCTGGCAATCTATGAAGAGTGTTCTGCCGAGGTACCGGTGGTATTGGGAATCCATGCTCGATTGGGTGAGAGTGATGTCCAGCCAGCTGGGAACAAACTACAACTTAGAGAACGGTTTCTCCTTAGATGGAACCTGGGCCAGCATACCCACAACGGAGTACATGCTTGACTCCGAGCCTCTCGCAATTGCCCGGTCCGCCGCTTTCACACTGAGAACAACTACGAACAGTTACAGGTTTAGCTGGGGACATCCATTCAGTAGTATGGACAAGGTTCAATTTGACAACCTGAAACCCCAGATAGAGATGTCAGCTGGAATCGCCTTTTCCTTTGCAAACGTGGAGAATATAGGTGTACACTGGAGTATGATCAGACCAATGAGGAGAAAGGGTGG
>CAYFTD010000427.1:0-2291 GCA_964345915.1 uncultured archaeon | reverse complement strand
AACACAATTAGGAGAGTGTCTGACAATCATTCCTGAAGACAAGATTGACTCGTTCGTCAGAAGAGAGATGTCACGCTCTAAGGCTGGCGCCCATGCCTACGATCATGTAAGACGCGTCTATTCCATATCGATGGAGCTAGGAAAGGCCCTAGGTGCAGACTTGAGGATTTTGGCAGCTGCCGCACTCCTCCATGACGTAGGTCGTGTCCGAGAGGAAGACACCGGAGTTTCTCACTCTGTTGTTTCAGGAGAGATGAGCGAAGACGTTCTCAAAGAACTGGGATATACTGATGCGGAGATTCATGGTGTGAAGAATGCCATCAGAACGCATCGTTTTAGCGAGAATCTGACACCTGTTTCGCTTGAGGGGGAGATTCTGTGTGATGCCGACAAGCTTGATGCAATGGGTGCCATTGGAGTGTTCCGTGCTATAGCTCAGGCCGCTGTAGAAGAACTCGGCTTTGAGGCCTTCTTGAAACACGCGGATGAGAAGCTTCTCAAGCTTCGCGACTTGATGCACACTGAAGTGGCAAAGAGAATGGCCGAAGAGCGCCACGCAGTGCTTGACTCTTTTGTGATTGAGCTGCGTAGTGAGCTTGGGACCTAGAATTCGTGTGGTTTCTTCTCAAGGAATAGCTCAAGATAGGATTCTCGAATCGACATCTGAGGATCAAGTCCTAGTTTCTCGAGAATCGCAAACATCTTCTCTCGTTCCGGTTCTATCTCATTCTTTGACGCAACCACCCTTTCAAGCTCCAAGAATTCACCTACGCCTTCTATGTCATCAAGACTCAGAGTCAAATCATGAAGGGAATAGAAGACACGTTTCTTGACAATCTCAGTCACGCACTTGAATCCAAGATGGGTCAGAATTGATTTGGCATTGTCCAAGTCGTCTAGGCCCACTGAGAGCTCCAACCGGGTCTTTGTCAAAGGATCGAACTTCGAACCCTTGTAGGTGAGTTCGTAGAGCGGTCTAGATTCATCAACCTGTTCTGACGGCCTCTGTGAATAAGGGACCCTGCTCCTCAACCTTATGGCTTCGTCAGTCTGCTCAAATGCCCTGCAAGGATGGTTGTAGTATGTGTCGATCTGAGTTTCACTGTTGAGCTTCTCGGCCCCTATGCGTTCGAGTGAATGTCCCAACTGTTCCAAGTTGTCGACAGGAATCTTGACCTCTACTTCAATACTGGTTCGGCTCACTGTGAATTCCCTCTTGATAGGCTGACACCAGATTCACAAATGCCCAACAGGAGTTAGGTGTTTCTCCCAAATGGCAAACTGAGGTTTCTGAGCCAAAATCCACATAACTAGAGTAGTAGTCCCATCAGAACGGGTGTCACATTGTCCAGAGTCATTGAGTACAAATGTGCAAAGTGCGGCAAGGAATACACAGAGGAAGATGTACCACCAAATGACAACTGTGGCGGCAGGATTGACATAACCTTTGACTTGGAATCTTTGAAAGAGGTCCTCTCGAGGAACAGCATTGGACAGAGAAAGGGAGGACTCTGGAAGTATTTCGAGCTCATGCCCCTCAGACATAGAAAGAGCATAGTGACTCTTGGAGAAGGAGATACGCCGCTGATAAAAGCCGCTAGATTGGGAGAAGCCATGGGCTTGCAGAACCTCTACTTGAAGCTTGAAACTGTCTGTCCGTCCGGATCCTTCAAGGACCGTCCGATCTGCGTAGGTGTGAGCCGAGCAAAGGAGGATGGAGCTGAAACGGTTGCTGCGGCATCATCTGGAAACGCTGCTGCCTCCATGTCCACATACGGGGCAAGGGGAGGGTTGAGAGCCGTAGTGTTTGTGCCTGAGGACGCTCCTGCCGGGAAGCTCATTCATCTCAGGACCCTGGGAGCCCGGGTCTTTCGCGTTCGTAAGATGACCGAAGGTGTTGATCCCACTACGACACTGCTCCGGGCGGCCATTGATGAGCTAGGATGGACGCCTACTCCCTCTTTTGGACCGTTCAATTGCTTTCAGTTCGAAGGCACCAAATCACTTGGGTACGAGGTCACAGAACAGATGGACTGGGATGTCCCTGATTGGATTCTATTCTCAACGGGGAGCGGTGGGCTCATGGCAGGTACAATGAAGGGCCTGTACGAGTTTCAGGAATTGGGGCTTATTGAAGAAACACCAAAACCTGTTGTTGTTCAACCGGAGGGTTGTGCACCAATTGTGAGAGCATTCAATGAAGGACAGGACCCACTAGACATCCGACCTTGGGACTCAAACGTGACTGTTGCGGGCGGACTTGCAGATCCATTCCCCTGGGACGGCGATGC
>CAYFTD010000426.1:0-2266 GCA_964345915.1 uncultured archaeon | reverse complement strand
TACACCGACCTTCGTATGTCGATTATGAAACGTGTGCTAACTAGACATCCAATAAAGGGGCTAAGACTTCTCATCTAGTTTCTGTGGCACTTAGGGCATCTGCCTGCGGCGTAAGGACTCGACTGCCGAGCAGAAGGGAAGTAAGTTTCTGGCAGTCCGACCCTCTACAATAGGCCTCACGCAGACACAGACACAGCCCACAACATCCTTAAGATTGAAAAAGAGCCCAGTGACCTTTCTGGGCGGACACCTTGATGTGCAAGTTTGTCCGACTCAAAGTGAACGGTAGAGAGCACTTGTCATATCTTTACAAGAAGTTCGTCAATGAACGCGCAGCTGTACTCCTAGGCGAAACAGAGAGCATAAGGAACTGTACAGTCATCGCACACATTGATCACGGCAAGACCACTCTTACAGACTCTCTAATCGCTGCCTCTGGACTCCTCTCCAAAGAGGTTGCGGCAACTGCAAGACTGCTCGACTATGACATGATTGAACAAGAACGCGGTATCACCATAAAGGCGTCAGGCATCTCTCTCATTCATGAACTTGAAGGAAGAGATCACCTCATACATCTCATTGACACGCCTGGACACATAGACTTCTCAAGCCATGTGACCAGAGGCTTGCGACTGACAGATGGTGCAATCATCGTAGTTGATGCTATCGAGGGAATAATGGTACAGACAGAAACTGTGACCAGACAAGCGATGAACGAGCTGGTCAGACCAGTGCTATTTGTGAACAAGGTTGATAGACTCTTCAAAGAGAGGAGGTTGAAGGCACGACGTGTGGCTGAGGATATCAACAAGACAGTTCGAGAATTCAATGCGATGCTCGGTAAGTACCTTGATGATGACCTCCTTGAGAAGTGGGAGGTCTCTTTCAGCAAGTCCTCACTCTGTGTCGGATCAGCCCTAGACAAATGGGGTCTAAGTCTTGCAACCCTCAAGGAGAGAACTGGTGGAAGCGAAACCCCGTCAGATCTTGCCGCTGCTTTCCTTGAGATTCTCCAAGAAGTAGAGGAGGTCTATGCGAAGGAGGAAGCAAAGTCCCTCGCAGGCAGATATCCTGTGGCTGAAGTTCTACTCGACTCGGTCATCAAGACAGTCCCAAATCCTTCAGTTGCCCAGGGATATCGTCTTCCTCTGTTCTGGAAGGGTCAGGGCAGTACACACGAGAAGAGTCTCCTAGCCAGCAAGAGCACAGGTCCGACAGTTCTTCTAGTGGGTGATGTCCAGCCGGACAGACATGCAGGACTCGTTGCAGCTGTCAGGGTATTCTCGGGGACTCTTCAAAGAGCAAAGCCTCTGGCCAACCTGAGAACGGGTGATGTTGGAAAGACTCTACAGGTTGGCCTATTCATGTCCAAGTCAAGGATTGCCCTTCCAAAGGTGCCAGCCGGTAATCTGGCCTTCATAACAGGTGTCCGAGGTCTCGTAGTTGGTGACACACTTGTCACTAAGGGTGAAGAGAGTATTCCTCCGCTGATGGAGTTGGAGTATCCTACGGAACCTGTGGTTACCTATGCTATCGAACCCAGACGTCTATCACAACTCAGTGAGATCCAGGAACCTATTGGCGAGTTCGTGTCCACAGATCCTGCCCTGGAGTTCGAAGTGAATCCGGAGACCGGCGAGATGTTGCTCTCTGGTGCGGGTGAGCTCCACATTGAAGTGAGCGTTGAGAAGCTGGCAAGACTGGGCATTGACATCATTCTAGGGATGCCCATGGTCTTATTGAAGGAGCAAATGACTGTCGACGGATCCACCTGCGCTGAGAACGAGGGAGAGTACAGTAGTTTCTCAGTGAGAGCAATCCGTTTGAGCGAGGATATGCAACCAGAAAGATTGGGAACTCTTCTAGACTCAGACTCACAATCAGGCTGCTATCTAGTTGACCAGTCTGGACGCATCAACCCGAGGGGTGACGAGCTGGCCTGGATCAGGGATGCATTCAGGTCGCTGATTCGTAGTGGGCCTGTTGGAGGGGAGAGGATGCGTCATCTCGTCATTCTGATTGAGAAGGCCCAGCTGCGTTTCGAGTCGCCGGAGACCTCTTGGAGGGATGTAACTCACCCGCTACTTCAGGCCATGAGGGCCAGTGTCATGACTGGCGATCCAAAGGTGCTAGAGCCTTGGGTCAACCTAGAGATCAGCGCACCGGAGGACTATGTGGGAGAGTTGACGGCAATCCTAGCCAGAAGAAAGGGTCAGGTATTCGAGATAGACTCAGAGAGATCACTATATCGAATAACTGCTGAGAT
>CAYFTD010000425.1:0-7438 GCA_964345915.1 uncultured archaeon | reverse complement strand
GCTCCGCTCTCCGTTCGGGTTGATCTTCTGTGCCAGACACCCATTTCTGACTACCTCTTGGTTGGGTCACTGACGCACTCTGCAGAGTGGTTTTAAATCTTGCTTACTGGCGAAGTTCTGAATGGTGCTTGTTCCATCAATCCCTATGCGTAGACATGCTATAGTAGATCTATCTCTGCCTGGGCCTCAGCATGACTCTGTTCTTCCAGAATGCGTTTCATCTTGAATCGGAGCTGTGCCTTCATTCTGACCTTGTCATGGTCGAGACCGAAATAGTCCGCAAAGAGATTGGTTGTCTTCAGGAGTTTCGTGCGACCTTCCGGTATTGCTTCTATGAACTTCTTCTCTACAAGCTCCTTGATATGATCGTAACAATGGGTTCCCCTATCGGCCACCAGTTCTGACTGAAGAATTGGCTGCTTGAGAGCGACGTACACTAGGGTCTGAAGTGTCCCAAAGGACAAGAGTCCACCAGGAATGAGTTTGGCGACGTGTGGGGTCAGCTCCGGCTTGAGCTGCAAGACGTATCTCTCTCGGGGAAGTTCGACGACTTCGAGTGCTCCACCACGTTTGCTATAGTGCCTACCTAGCTCCTCAAGGAGCATTCTTGTAGAAGACTCTGCCTTACCGACAATTCCAGCAAGTTCCTCTATAGAGATTGGCCTTCCAACAACATAGAGAGCAGCCTCGAGCTTTACCAGGTCCTCGTCCACTTCCATCACCTATCTCTCAATGGCAGGCTCGACCTCTTCGGTGAGCTCCTCATCTTCCTCCGGAGTGGGTGGAGGCAGCATTTTCACCCAAATCACTTGTTTCTCGTCCATCCAGATGTCGATGAATGCTCTGGCATAAAGATGAAGCAGAGCAAACAGGACACGTACTATCTCTCTTCTGGTGTTGTTCATTAGGATGTCCACGAACTTGGCGGTCTCATCGATCTGCATAATCTTGGAGAGGTCATCATAGACCTCAGCAATGTTCTCCTCCACGTCTGCCCTTGTAGCCTCCACTTGGAAGGAGAGCGGGTCTGCTCTGGACCTGTATCTCTTCCTCCTCGGGGTTGGACGCCGACGAACGCCCTTGCTGAGCACCCTGTCCATAGCTATCAGTAGCTCTTCAAGTGTGACTCGTTGATTGCTGATCCTGAATGGTGGTCGAATCAGAGGGATGACAAGTTCTTCGTCCTCGTCTTCATCCGGTGGGAGGAGTCCCAGCTCAATGAGCTCTCTAGTCTTCTTCATGAATATTACAGAAGCCGAATACAGTGCGCTTCCCGAAATCCGAAAGTCGATGTCCCCCAGGCGTTTCATCTCGCGGAGGAATCCTGATACGAGCTTACCGATGTCAACATTCCATGGTTGAACCTTGTCTAGCTGAAGCACATCAGTGAGCAGAATATAGGGAGGTGTGGCCCAGAAAGGAGCTCTCTCATCGTTCAAGCTGTCGATGCCACCTCCTCTAGATCCACTGACACGATTCTGGAGATGCCGTCCTGATTGGACACGCCAATCAGAAGGTCTGCCTTTCGCACAGTAGTGTCTCTCAAAGAAACAACTATGAACTGTGATGACATCGCCATCTCTGAGATTAGGTTCGCTACATTGTGAGCATTGACATCATCCAGTGCTGCATCAATCTCATCCAAGACGTAGAAGCTTGCAGGACTATACATCTGGATTGCAAAGATGAGAGCGAGTCCTGTCAAGGTCTTCTCTCCACCACTCATTGCATCCAATGTCACCAGCTCTTTGCCTTGTGGCTTAGACCTAACAGTGATTCCGCCCATCAAGGGGTGCTCGGGGTTCTCGAGCATCAGTGTTGCTTCTCCACCCGGGGAGAGCTTTGCAAACACCTTTGCGAAGTTGTCGGCTATGTCGTTGTAGACCTGCAGAAACTTGCGAGTCTTCTCCGCTTCAATCTCCTCCATGAAGGCTAGTATCTCTTTATGCTCTTCCTCCAGTGCCGTCTTCTTATCGACAATCTCCTCGTACCTCTCCCTCTCAAGGTCATAGTCAGTCAGTGCCTTGAGATTCACAGGGCCGAGGGCCTCCAGCTCTCTCTCGAATTCCCTGATCTTATCATCGAAGGCATCGATCTCCTTGTAGGTGAGTTCTCTCTCTTGTGTCCGCTTAGCGAGCTCCTCGTTGGAGTCTGCTAGCTGGCTGAGTTCTGCAGTGAGGCCTACTATGTCAGTTTCAAGGCGTGAGAACTCTGTCTGAAGACGGTATACTGCCTTCTCATTTGCAGTCTGCTCTTCCCTTATCTCCTCGTGACGCAGTCTTGAGTTGCGAAGTATTTCCTTCAATTCTAGTTGATATACCCGCTTGTCCTTGACAGCCTCTTCAATCCTCTCCCTCTCCTCCTTGAGTTTGACAAAGTCCTCCTCCTTTCCAGTCAACTGCTCCTGCAGGAGTTTCACTTCATCCTCTAGACCTGGGAGGACAGCATTGAGTGTCTGGAGGCGTTGCTCAAGCTCGACAAGCTTGGGCTTCAGTCTCTCATCCATTGCAACTTTCAAGGAGGTTATCTCGCTTGTGAGTGCCTCCCGTTCCTTCTTGTGGTGCTCTAGCACCTCCTTAAGATCCTTCAGATACTGACTGAGCTTGGCAGTGTCCGACTTTGCAAGTGCTTCATTTGCGTCATCTCGCTGGCCTCTCACTGTTTCTCTGTGCGCGGTGAGCTCGTCGTCCCGCTCTCTCAGTCTTTCAATCTGAACCTCCAGCTCGCCAGTGGTAAGTTGTGCGTTGCTAATCTTCTCTTTCAAGAGTCCCGTCCTGTTCTCCTTCTCCTCAAGACGTTCCTCAAGACCCTCAAGCTCCAGTCTGTCCCTATAGTTACTCTTGGACAATCCCTGAAGTTCAAGGTCAATCTTGTTCTTCTCTGTACGGAGCTCTTCCTGTTGTGCAACGAGTCCAGCAAGTATCTCTTCAAGACCCTGAAGCTTCCTCTCTATCTCAGGACTTGAGTCTTCAACCTGTAGTGAGAGTCCCGTCATACCCTTGTAGTAGTGGCCTCCTGTGATTAGACCAGAACGTTCAACAAGGTCTCCCTCCAGCGAAACCGACCTCCATCCCTTGAAGCCCATGGTCTTGGCGGTTTCGAAGTCTTCTGTGACAACAGTGTCTGAGAACACGAACTCGAATGCCGGGCGCACTTTGGAGTCAAACTCGACCAAATCTATGGCAAGACCGATCATCCCCTTGCCTTCAGGAGTCTTCTTTGATCGCTTGGTGCTGATTCTGTTGAGCGGAATGAAGGAAGCACGTCCTACCTTCTCAATCTTGAGGACATTGACACATTTTGTGGCAACCTCATCATCTTCCACCACTATATGTGAGAGTCTATTGCCTCCGGCCACCTCCATGGCCGTCGCATATTCGGGGTCTATCTTTCCTAGTTCAGCCACTGTACCAAAGATGCCGCCTATGGTTCCTGAGTTTCGAAGTTCTAGAACCCTGGCGATTGCGCGTCTTCTCTTCAGAAAGGCCTCTTCTGCTTCTCGAAGGGCATCCTGTCTGGCTTGAACGCGAATTAGCTCCTCTCTCGTTTCCTTGACAATCTTGGCTGTTTCAGCCACCTCCGCGTCCACGGTTTTCAAACGGCCCTCGATT
The DNA here is from genome assembly GCA_964345915.1 of uncultured archaeon. GTDB lineage: Archaea > Asgardarchaeota > Thorarchaeia > Thorarchaeales > Thorarchaeaceae > SMTZ1-83. The sequence continues at coordinate 3,827 of CAYFTD010000425.1, read as the reverse complement.
CGTTCAACTTCTTTCTGGCTGCCCTCTTCCTTCTCCTCAGACTCTTGGAGTTTCTCTCGTTTAACAGGGATGACTCGTCGAAGCTCTGAGAGCTCATCATCTGTCTTTGCGAGTAGTTCGCCAGAATCACGCAGCTCTTCATACAACATTCCAAGTTCTTTACTGTCGGTCTTGATAGCTGAGCGGACTTCCGACACACCCTCGTCGAGCGCTCTCATCTGATTGTTGAGGTCTTGGAAACGTTGTGTCATCTCGAATGTTTCAGTCTGTTCCTTCTCGATTCTGTCCTCCATGGCCGTCATCTTGTTTGTGCAGCTCACAATCTCCTCGTCAAGTCTGGAAAGTTCCTGTATCTTCTCATCAGTCAGGGCACCAGAGCCACTCACCTGATCCTCAATCGACTGAATCTCCACCTCTATTGACTCACGGTCTGCCAAGCTCTTCTCATACTCAATTCTTACACGTTCGAGATCACCCCTAGCATGGTCTACTGCAGCAGACACAATTCCATATTGCTCTGAAACTCTTGCAGAGTCGCCGCCCGTGATAGTGTCAATCTCTTTGTCTATACCTTCTATCTCCGCGTCCGCGTTTCTGGTCCCTTCTTCGACCTCAAGCAGTTCTCTGCTGAGCTTCTCCGCTTCCTCTGCTCTTTCTGCAAGGGTTTCGTGAATGGTTTCCATCCTACTCTTTCCCTTGATAGTTCGCCATGCCAGGCTATCAACCCTCACACTCTTTATCTGGTCGTGGAGTTTCTGATGGCGCAGGGCATCTCCTCTCTCTTCTTCAAGTTTCTCAAGTTGACGACGTCTCTCCTGGAGCTGCATGTCAACCTTCCCAAGGTTCGATTCACTCTCTGCCAGCTTCTTCAGGGCCCTTTCCTTCTGCTCATCATAGGCAGATATTCCTGCGATGTCTTCAATCAGTTTGCGACGGTCATTCGGACTGACCTTCACAATCTGTGCTACCTCTCCTTGAAGAACAAGATTGTAGCCATTGGGGTCCACACCAATGGCTCCCAACACTTCTAAAACAGTGCCTCTGGTTACAACCTTCCCATTGATTCGACAGGTTGACTTGCCTGTGTCGTCGAGCTCTCTCTCAATGACGACTCTGTCGGTGTCCACCTGCAACTTCCGGTCTCTGTTGTCAAAGTGAAGCTCTACATGTGCAGACTTGGCTTTGGGGGGCATGTCGGGTTTCGGAGGCGAATACAGTAGATCTGAAAAGACATTTGCTCGCAGGGTCTTTGCACTAAGCTGACCGAGGACGAAGAGAACTGCATCAACTACATTCGACTTACCGGAACCGTTTGGCCCGACTATGCAAGTGAAGCCGGGATTCAGTCTAATTGTAACATTGTCTCGGCCAAATGACTTGAAGCCCTTACAAACAAGCTTGTCAATGTGGACCAAGACGTTCCCTTCCCGGCATTGAATGATTCTTACATACGAGGCGTGTCACTTGACTTTCAAGACATTACGGAGGCCTAAATACGCTTGGTACTACCTGTGTAACACTCAGAGCATATTCAGGTATGCCTCCCTGTGCCTCCGACTAACAAAATCTAGCCAAAAAAAGGTAACTCTGTGTAAGAATAGGTCAGAAGTCTAAGTCAACATCCCCAATAAGGCGCGCTTGAGGGCCATCCTGACCAATCCCATGGATTCGCGTGCACCTTCTCCGGCAATCCCTGCCAGTACAAGTTTCACGTCTCCTAGGATTGCGATGTAGCCATTGTCAGTGGCGATTGTGACCTCTTTCAGTCCTCCCTTGTCAAGTCCACTGGCAAGCTGAGATGAGTTTGCGGCAATCTTGACAGAGAGGTTCGCGATATCAGAGTGTTTGATCCCCCCTGAAATGGTATGCCCGAAGATCACTTTGCCCTTTGCATCACAGACTACGATGCCTTGTAAATCCTCGTTGGAAGCCATTGTATCGGCCACAACCTTCTCAATCTTCTTCTGATCAACCACTTTTACATATCCTCCGAAGACGTCGATGCACGTCGTCTTCTGTCTGGTACTTGATGTGTTTATATCTTATGTGTTGGTGGGTCTTCCGGGCACATCGCTCAAGTGCACTTTTCGCAGCTTAGTTTTTAACCTCAGATGTGAACCTAGCGCCAAGACTTTTGGAGTCGATAATGGATGCCCATGTTGAGAACTAGTTCGGAGGCTTTTCCGGCCTCCAAGGAGGTCATGAAGGACCTCCCATACGTCTTGCGAGTCGAGTTTGGCGACTTGTCGCGAGACGTAACCAAGATCGTCGGCAAGCCGATAGCTTGTCACAAATGCAATGGCTTTCTTCTCAGTACAGATCAAATCGTGGAAGACGAGAAAGTTGGAAGACACTTTGTCTGTCCATTCTGCAGTACTCTCAATGTTATTGAAGGAGAGATTGTTGTCGCAGGCGACGACACAGACTTCGTATTGAAGCTGCCGCCAGACGAAACAGAAACCGACACCGAAACCATCTCAACAGGTGGGCGGTCGTTTCTGGCACTCATCGATGTTTCTGGGTCAATGGCTGGTGAGAATCTAGCTGCTGTCAAACGCAGTCTTAGTACGTCTATTGACAGTCTTGCCGCAAATTCCCCTGATACCATGTTCGGTCTGATTGAGTTTGAGAGTTCAGTTGTCTGTAGGAACCTAGAAACCGGTGAGCCAATCGAGCTTCCAAGAGAGTCGTTTGCAAGTCTAGGAGCGATAAAGGACTCCACAAAGCGACTCTTGGACAAGATCAAGATGGTCAATGTTGGCGAGAAGGCAAAGGACCTGAAGCAACATGTGACCGCCCTCAGAGACCAGGGTGGTACAGCGTTGGGTCCAGCGGTCGCAATGGCCTACGTGATATCCAAACATCGTGATGTCGGACGGGTGGTCCTTCTCACCGACGGACTTGCCAATGAGGGTATTGGTGCCCTTGAAGGATTCCAAGTGACTCCTGCAGGTAAGTTCTACGAGGACCTTGGGGATGATTTCCGGAAGCTTGGTACCGCCTTGGACGTGGTTGGAATAGCATCCGGCGCAGGAATGGAGCTCAAGACTCTAGGCCTATTGCCTGAGGCGACAGGAGGCACAATGTACTACGTGACACCTAATGAGCTAGACAGAAGTCTGTCAGAGCTCGCAGGAGCCTCACTACTTGGACGAGACGTTGAAGTCAAGCTGATAACCCCTTCTGGAGTCAAGGTGAAAGACGCCTCTGGAGCCTCCCGAGCTGTGCTTGAGGAGCTTACGAAGAAGAGTGAGGGCAAGATTGGTGTTGTAGGTGATGACCACGAGCTCTACTTTGAAATCGAGCCCAAGAAGAAGATCAAGGAAGAAGAAGTGCCGATACAGGTACAAGTGGCCTACACTGACGAGGAGGGCGCCAGAAGAGTTCGTGTGGTCACAACGAAGCTTCGTGTGGCGAACAAGGAGGACGAGATCATGAAGACTCTGGACCCGACCGTTGGCGCCACCTTTGTGACACAGAAGGCAGGTGAGGATGCTGTCAGAGGAGACAGAACTAAGGGCAAGAAACGTCTCGAGTCGTTTAGGTCTGCAATGAAAGCACGCTCTAAGGCCGCACCAAAGGCCGTCCAATCAATGCTTGAGAAAGCCGATCGTGCTCTTGAGAGAGAGGAAGAGGAACTCGAGGTTCAAGAGGCACGAATGGCTGCCGCCCCTGCCGCTGGTCGAGCTCCCTCAGCCGCTGCTGACATGTCCGCAGTGGAGAACCTTGCTCAGATGAAGAGAAGCTCGAAGAAGATGTTCGACGACGAAGATGAAGAATAGCCAAAGCACGAGTGATGTCGGCCAAGAGCCGCGTCACTCAACTTC
>CAYFTD010000424.1:0-2279 GCA_964345915.1 uncultured archaeon | reverse complement strand
AAGCCGATTGTCATTGACAACGGCACTGGACTTAGTAAAAACGGATACGCCGGCGAAGATCAGCCACGAAGTGTTTGGCCCACATTGATTGGATATCCAAGATACGAATCCATCATGACCGATGTTGACCACTATACACGTGACTACTATATCGGTGAGGAAGCTATCAACCTGCGTGGAGTGCTCCGCCTTGTCTACCCAATAACCCATGGTGTTATTGATGACTGGGACGCAATCGAGAAGATCTGGTCGTACACATTCTATAACGACCTTAAGATCGACCCGAGCGAGAACCCAGTACTCCTGACGGAGGCACCATTTAACCCCCGTGAAAACAGGGAGAGAATGGCCTCAGTCATGTTTGATAACTTCGGCGTTCCAGCAGTGTACGTTGCCACACAGGCAGTGCTATCGCTATACGCGTCGGGAAGAACGACGGGGCTTGTTATTGACTCTGGTGACGGTGTGACACACATAGTCCCAATCTATGAGGGTTTTGCCATCACACACGCCATCGTAAGACTCGACCTCGCAGGACGTGACATCACAGAGTACCTGCGCAGACTGCTCAGGCAGAGGGGCTACACCTTTGTGAGCGGCGCAGAGAAAGAGATCGTCAGAGATGTCAAGGAGAAGCTATGCTATGTAGCCCTTGACCCTGAGCGGGAGAGGACCGTAGCCGACAAGGCAGGTGTTGACAAACCTTACATGTTACCAGACGGTGAGGTCATCACTGTTGGTGCCGAGAGGTTCCAGGCTCCTGAGCTGTTCTTCAATCCGAGCGCAATCGGTCTTGACACCCAGCCACTCGACGACCACATTGTTGAGTCAATTAAGGCGTGCGACGTCGACTTGCGACGTGACCTGTATGCCAACGTTGTGTTGTCCGGTGGTTCGACCATGTTCCCTGGACTGAAGGAGAGGCTCCACAAGGAGATCACCGAACTGGTTCCAGAGAACATTGAGGTCCGAATCATTGCTCCACCTGAGAGGCAGTATTCTGTCTGGATTGGAGGAAGCATCCTCGCCTCACTGAAGACTTTCCAGAAGATGTGGGTCAGCAGGAAGGAATTCGAGGAAGCAGGACCTGAGGTCATCCATAGGTGTATCTAGACCTCCCAGTTTCCGAAGGTGGGCTGCACAGCCCTCCTTCAAACTTCTATTTCTTCTGGAGCCGGTTTCTTTCGAATCCGTTTAGTCCCAAATGAGCTTATTATGCGACATGCTTTCTTTGATATCTATCAGTGATTCTATCGATTTTGAGGTAGAGGCATTTGGTGTACACTAAGAAAGAATTGAAGAAATACCTTAAGGGTCTGCTAAAAAAGAATGCAAGATTGGAGAACTTCTCATTCGAGTATCAATCTGGACACACGGCGTACTATTCTCGACTCAGAATCACTATGACTTCTGAGAAGATACTACATTGGAAGATACCAAAAGGAACACCTGTAGATATCTCCAAAGAAAAGAAAGCAGCAAAAAAGAGAGAGATTGCGTTTTCCAATGAAAAGTTGTCCATCTTCCTACAAGAGTTAGTTAAGAAGAAGATATGGGATTTGGAGAATTGCTCGGAAAGAGCGCTCCCTAATACTCCTTTGCTCACGTTTTCCATTAGGGATAATGCCAATCTACTATTTGAGCAAAAGGTCTGGGAGAGCTGTAGATTTGACGATAAGCTGGCAAAGGAACTGATAGGAATCCTTGCTGCAAACATTCCTCTAGACTGGACGCCCCCATAAGTTTGCGATTAGTCACTTCGACTGTTCTTGCAGTCTTCTCAAAACAGAGATTTGACCAATATGCATCGCTTCGTGCTCTATCAAGTGAAAGAGAATCCATTCTATGCTCACTGCTGCTTCGCCGATATCTACAAGGTGGTCCAGCTCACTGTCACTGACGTCGATCAGTCGATTCAAGACGTCCTCTCTGACAGACTCTAGCTTGCTCAAGTAGAAACGCAGTTTCTTTCCTTTCAACTGAGGAATTCCTTCCCTCAGGGCGAAAGCATGTTTCCACTTCTCATAGTCCATCTCCTGACGACCCATATCCTCAAAGATCCATGACCATTCAACGGCTGCGATATGAAGCAGGAGAGTGCCAATGGTTTCAACACTCTCTTCATGAGGTGAGTAGTCCAACTGCTTGGTCGAGAGTCCGTCCACACGTTTCAATAGCCTCTCTCTTACCCTCTCCATCATTGAGTACCATAGTGCAACACGATCTGACAGACCGGGAGTCTTCTCTAAAGAAACGATTCTCTTTCTGTCTTCGTCCAT
>CAYFTD010000423.1:0-2467 GCA_964345915.1 uncultured archaeon | reverse complement strand
ACACGGAATGAGAACGACCAGCTGAGCAATCACACAGGTTTGACGCGTAACTTTGTGCAGTAAGGTTTCAATGCGTCGATGCGAGGGGTTATATACTTAAGTCAAGTAGATTATACTTGAGTCTAAACTGTTACACTCAAGTATAAAGAGTGGCTGACCGCAATGAGCAAATCCAAGAAGCGCAGGCTGGAGAGAGAGCGGACACAGAGACGAGAGGCCATTATCAGAACCGCTCGAGGATTCTTCGTAGAGCAGGGATACGAAGGAACGATGGTCGACAAGGTTGCACAAGAGGCAGGGTATACCAAGGCGACCATCTACAACTACTTTGAGTCAAAGGATGACCTCTTCATCGCGGTGGTCGCAAAGACCTTTGAGAAGCTGTCGCGAATCTTGGAGGACTCCATGAAGCAGCCGGGTGTTGCGTATGACCTCCGGTCTCTGGGGGACGCGTATCTCACTTTCATCGAGGAGTATCCGAACGAAGCAATACTGTTTGAGGTAGGCCGACTGGGACTGGTCATCGGTAGCATGATCAGGAAAGAGGAGTCCAGGGAATCTCTCACTGAGAGCGAAACTGAGTTCAGAAAGCACCAGCTGAAGATCCAAGAACTAATGACCGACATAATCTCTGGGACAATCAAGAAGGCTGGAGCCGAGGGCAAGGTGGACCCATTCTCTGTCATCATGGTCTTGAGCTCTCTTGCTTCTTCAATCAGAGAGATTGTGATGAGAGGTGTTAGGGGCGACCAGACGGAGGAGAAGACAAGAGAGCAGCTCTCTGTCCTGTTCAACATCATTGACAGCGGACTAAGGCACTACAAGGATTAGACATTGACTCAGTAAAACAAAGGTGATAGGATAAATGACAACTATGGAAACGATTCAAGGAACAATGGATGACACTGGGAAAAGTACCAAGTCATCAGGGAATGTGACTGGCATCAAGAGAGTGGTCAGGCTTCTCGCCTATGCTCTAGTCTGGGCATTCGTGCTCTCACTAGCCCTCGGCTCCTTTGCCGCGGGAGTGTGGACTGTGATTCCCACCGATCTCTTGGCCTGGGGAGCCGGCAGGCCAAACCTGCTTGGATATGTATCACACTGCTCCTTTGTGCCTATCAGCAGCATCACTCTATTCACGGCCTCCTCAATTGGCATCTTCTTGGCTTACAAGCTGAGGAACAGAGAGCGACTCGCAGGCCTTGGAATGCTTCTGGGAATTGCCGGAGGAATGGCGGTTGGTCTGCTTGGAGGCATAGACATTGGCATGTTCATGGGCATGGGTGCAGGTGTAGGTGTCGGAGTCGTTCTGGGCCCACTTCTAGCGATTGTGCAAGACTGGAGGGCCTAGAGTACCAAGGAGTTGACTGCTATGGCGAAAGCATTAGTACTGTATCATTCTCTCTTTGGCAACACTAGGGCTGTGGCTGAAAGCTTGGTCAAGGGACTGGAGGAGTCCGGTGTAGGGGTGGATTGTCTTAGCATCGATGATGTAGACATCGATCAGATACCAAGCTATGATTTACTGGCCATAGGTGGACCGACGCACATTCTTCGGATGTCCAAACCAATGGAGGAGTTTATGGAGAGACTCGACTCACTCAATCTGCGCAGCATGAAGGGTTTCGCCTTCGACACGAGAAACGAGTCGCGAATGAACAAGAAGAGTCTGCTCGGGCTTGAGAACAGCGCTGCAAGACGAATCGAGGGTAGAATGAAGAGATTGAAGATGAAGATTGTCCGACCCAGACAGTCGGCCATTGTTGAAGGTAGGGAGGGTCCTCTCGATAGAGGTGTGGATGACATCTTCGAACAGATTGGGCAAGAGATTGGAGCGGCGATTGTTTCATCTTCCAAGTCTGCAGCGATCTTGGATCCAGGTTCTTGAGCCTTGGGAGAAACAGACTCTACTTGCCCGGAATCAAACCGAAGTTACAGAAAGACCTCGCCGGAACAGCAAAGCTCTTACCATTATCCTCTGTAGTAAGGCCTTCAGGGAAGACGTATGAGAGAGATAACATTCGAACCACGTTTGGCCAAGGGCTTGCAGAAACAGTATCGAATGGAGAAGCCTCCGGCCAACCTGATTGAGCTCATCGAGTTTACCAAGGCACAGGTGTTGGCGACGCCCGGTGGGCGGGAGCAGATCGCTTCCATCCGCGAAGGCAAAGTGACGATCGGGGAAACAGACCTAGACCGCGGGCAATCCATCGTTTCGCCGGACGGACGCGAATTGAGGGTCATGTGCGGCTACGACTCCCTCGCGACGGCTCTGCTGCGCGGCGAGGGCCTTGTCAGGGCTACGTGCTTCCATTGCGGCGAGAAGATGGAGATTGAGATCAAGGATGGCGAACTCGTTCGTGCCTCCCACCCTTCGATTCGCTTCTGGTTTGGGGACGGCCCCAAGGGCATCCCCGTGTGCGACCACTACCCCTTCTTCCCAGTCCAACCCCACCTGGATCGCTGC
>CAYFTD010000422.1:0-10781 GCA_964345915.1 uncultured archaeon | reverse complement strand
CATGATTCTGATAGAATTCTGACATGAGCAGAGCAGCTTGCATTCTGACGCCAGGCAGGTCACGTTCTGTAGCATGTCTTTCAAGCCTTTGAAGCCACGACCCTGGTGTGACACTCTTCGTACTATCTGCTGATTGTTCAGCAAGGATGAGTTCAACCCGCGCCAGATCAAGAAGAGCAATGGTCTGATTAACAACACGAGGATTCCGTTCTGCGATTTCCCAAGACTTCACTAGGAAATCCATCGCAGCTGGATAGTCCCCTCTTATCTTCTCGAGCACAGCTGAAACATAGTAGTAAACTCCCAACCACCATTCTGTTCCGGACTTCAATATCAGTGAGTGGGTAGTGCCCAGATCGCGTTCTGCTTCCTCAATTCGATTCAACAAAGCCAAAGCGTGTGCTCTTCTAATGTATATTCCTACATACTCAAGATTGCCCACGTATTCGAAGGCTTTCTCCACCCATTCAAGTGCTTGATGTCCATCATCCAAAATGGCGTAAATCCTGGAGAGATGTAAACAAGGTGTATCGCCTCCACCCTGAATCTTGAGAAATCTAAGAAGGCCTGATATCGCAAGGTCGTATTCTCCAGCTGCTTCGTAGGCAATGGCTGAATCATTCATGACTTCAGCTACGAAATATGGCACTTCCATGCCCTGAACTAGTTCATAGACCTCTTCATACCGTGCTAATGAATCCCGAACACTGAGTGTTCTCAAGCCCCCAGCTTCGTTAAGGAGGTTCATGTACATGTGAAGCGAGTCATCATACTTGAGAGCAAGTTCTTTGCCTCTCTGGAAGACATCAAGTGAGCCCTCTATGTCGAACTCTCTTACCATTGCCCATCCTTCAAATCCGCATATAAGAGATTCAAAGCACTTCAAGGCGGGATTGGCTTCTATAAGGACCTTTGCTCTCTCAAGTGCTTCAAGGTAACTTGGAACATCTCCGAAGCCCGGCCAATGGAAACTGGTATGAAGAAGGTGAAGCTCTGTTTCCATCCAATCACATAGAGGTGTTTCCAATGCCTTTTCTATTGCCTCGACAACAGCATCATGATACCGTACTTGGTCACTCTGGGAAGACGTGTGAGGAAATCCCCATGGCTTGATGTATGGTACATCTCCGAATCTGTCATGCACTAGTTCAATGTTCCCTTCTGTTCTGCACCACCAGGCCTGTACCGCTGCAACGTATGCCAAGTTGTCAGGAACTTCATCCTCAAGGACCACTTCAACTAGCCTATGCACAAAGTCGTAGTAACTGCTCGCCTCTACCACGAGAGAATCCAGCAAAGACTTGGATTCATCATCAATGAACGGATAGTACTTTGTAATCGTACCGAGCGGTTTCAATGGGTCGCACTCCCTCAAGGGCCGCAGGTGATTCAAATGGTTTGTTGACGAATAGTGTATTTAGAGCTCATTATTGATTTGAATACTTCCTCTAGCTTGACGTGGATTGGGTCACTCATCGTTTCATTGCACAGGATTTCAATCGCAGCTGCCAATTCGTGCTAACTGAACCCCCCTACGGTGATTGTTTGACAAATAGCGTTGCCCGCCACTTCTCTGTCCTCGTCACTTGTGAGCGAGATGAAACCGGTGGGACCAATTCCAGCAGCTAGCTGGGAACAGGATTTGTCAACTTTCTGACGAGGCTCCATTGACACAGTAGGTTTTATGTCCCAGTATGAATTAGTGATTGAATTCAGAGGAGAATCACATTGACTGCAATACGAGAAACCGGCAAGATAAATGAGAACACCACGCTGATTGATTACGGCATACGCGGAGTGGCAGGATTCGGTGCCGTATACCTTATTGAGGCTGGAAAGAGCTGTCTCATCGATGCCGGCACGAAAGAAGACGCTAGGAACATCATCCGATACATTAGAGAAAACGGCAAGAATCTTCCAGACTATGTGGTTCTAACGCATACCCATTTTGATCATAGCCAGGGTGTACATACTCTGCGAGAGGCTGCCGCAAAGACGAATCACAGAATGGAGATAATGGCCTCAGAGCCCGCAATCCACCTCTTGGAGGACCAATCCTTTAACAGAGTCTACGACCCGAAAAGACACTACGAGAACTTCGCAAATGTGACTCCTCTGAGTGACGGAGAAATCTTGGACCTTGATGGAATCACATTGCAAATGACCTACACGCCGGGACACTCACGCGATCATATGTGCATAGTCGACGAGCAGAACAAGAATGTCTTTGTTGGATGTGCATTGGGCATCAAACTCTCTGACAACTCTTTCCTGCCGCCCATGATGCCGCCATTTTGGGACTTGGAGACATACCTGAAGTCCGTGGAACGAATTAGGCAGATTGAGTACGACACCCTGAGTCTGGCTCATTTTGGTTGCATATCGGGCGACGAATCACGTTCGATTCTGGATGAGTCAGTCTCCGTATGTAGAACTTGGTCGGAAATCTTTCAATCTGCTGCGGAGTCTGGCAGACTCGACGATGTCGAATACATATTGACAAGGGCACTTGCTGAAACTGGAAAGGAATATCCTGAACTGGAGCTGCTCGATCCTAAACTGAAGTACGGTCTAAAGCTGCTCAACGGTATACGTCGGATTCGTAGAAAGCGGCCACTACTTGCAGCCGAGGTGTTCATGAAAGACATGTTGGCCCCTTGGTTGACAAAAGGCTACAGAATCTATGCAGAGACGTAATCGCGGCGACGCAGCTTCTGTATATAGCCTAAGTTGCCTACCAGAGAAAGGAATCTCATCCGTTGAGTCTTCCGGATGCCTCTCCGTCTCAAGTCAGAGTTTTCCATCCTCGACCATAGAAACCAGCTTTCTGATTGTGTAGCCAAGAAAGATGTCACATGTCGATTTCCACTTCTTTTCCATTATGTACTCTCCAAGCTGATCGCCATCACTGAAATCGACTTCGCTGAGGGTCTTGCATGTTGTACTTCCAAATTCCTCCTTGAAATCCTCGTACAACTCGGTCACAGCTTGAATGGCTGTCCCTCTCGAATCCGGATGGTCTTCGGGAATAGAGTCCTTTCCTTGTCCACACCTGAAACCAATCGCGGCACAGCTTCCAATCAACAGTCCGCAAGTTGTTTCTCCTGACAGAATACCCCCCAAGTATCCAGCAGTGGCCCAAGACAACTGAGGTTCAGTCATATCCCAGAGTTTCAGCAACGCCTGCAGCGAGGCCTCAGCACATGTGTATCTGTGCATCCGCTTGTATGCCTGAGTTAGAATTTCTTCGAAATCTTCGTTTGACATGAATCTCAGCATCTTCAGAAAGGACTATATTAGTGTTCATCCTCGGTGCGTCCTAGTCCATGATGGTGCCTCACCTAGCAAGAGGACGTGATATGTACATACCAACTGAAGGTTCCTGGTATAGGATCAGAACAGACATATCCAAACCCGGCAGAAGCGACTCCACTACCTATCCAACACAAGTATCCTAGGTAGCTTCAGGAGTTTTCCCAAGTTTCTACCAGTGGTCCCACCCTTGTGGCGTAGCCTTCTCATGCCGTACCTGTTTCTCGTAGTCATCATCTTAAGGGTGGAGTATTGACCGTTGGTGAAGTACATCAAGTCCTCAGGATCAGCTATCAATTCCAAATCGAAAACATCCAGCTTCCCCTTGTTGAGTTCGTATTCACCGCCTTCAGCAACCAGGTTCACCCACAGGATGAATTCCTCTTCTGCATGGAGACCTATGTTGACTCTGGCTTGGAATTCGTTGAGATTCTTCGTGTTCTTGGGATTCTTTCGTTTGTCGGCGATGACATCTTCGATTACAGCCCTGAATGTCAAGAACAGAGCCTCTTGTGCTGCTTCATCCATTGCACACCACCCGGTCATGCTTAGTAGAGTTCAGTCTCTATTATGCTGGCAGTCCGTACTAGCTCTTTGGCGGCATCGGTGGCCTTGAGTATCTTTGCCATTTCTCCCTCTATCCTTGCTTGGCCACTGAGAAGAGCACGAATTGGGTCCAACTCACCATTCAAGATCTGCACCCATGAGTCATAGCTGGCTTCATAGGTGTATTCTACTGCAAGCTTATCATCGCTGCTTGCGGTCTCTCCCGGTCTCACAACCTCATATTCATTCGCCGATGTCACAGGCTTGACACCTGTACACTTTCCGTGGGTTAGACCCACATAGGCCATAGCATCGCGGTCCAAATTGCCGCCAGCCTTGACAATGAAGATGAAATCTCCCGTCCACCAAGATGCAGCCTTGGCGTAAGCCTCGTTTGCGTTGAGTGCGTCCTTAAAGACATCCAACCATTCTTCCGACATGAACTTCGGCATTGTTATCAGCTCCTGGATTCTCCACGACTTTAAGCCGTTCGGTTCTTGTTATTGCAACAGAGAAACTGAGTGATAAATGGAACGTCGTCAGAAACAATTGTCAGGATAGTGCCCGCCATACCAAGCGCCTTAACCGCCGGCAACCACCGGAAAGACCGATATCTCATCTCCTGAATCCAGGCGAGTTTCCATCCCTGAAAGGAACCTAATCTCCCTCCCATTCTTTAAAATCGTAATGTCAGACTTGATCTCTTCATTCTTGTCTAGAAGGGTCTCTCTGATTTGCGAGTCCAAAAGAAGCTCTCTCAGAAGCTCGGAGATGGTAGCACCTTCTTCCAAGTCGAGCTCCATAGTACCCTTCTTGCCGACGAGGTCACGCATATGCGCGTAGAACCTCACCCTTACCTTCATACGAGCTCCTCCCGTGTTTGGGCGAACATCAGGCTTATAAAAGCGTATAGAACCGCTTACTGAGCAATCGAGGTCTATCTCACAATGTTTGGTTACATGGGCAAGATTCTGAGAGTCGATCTCACAACTTCCACGATAGCCGAGGAGTTCCCGGATGAGGAAACGTTGAGGAAGTACATCGGAGGCGCGGGATTGGCGACCAAGATCCTTCTTGATGAAACCGAGAAAGGAATAGACCCGCTAGACCCTAAGAACAAACTCATCTTCATGACTGGTCCTTTGACTGGAACACACTCACCTAGTACTGGACGATACAGCGTCGTCACGAAGTCTCCGCTCACAAATGGTTGGGGTCAAGCGAACTCGGCGGGCTTCTGGGGAAGGGATTTCAAGCGCTCAGGTTTTGATGGTGTGATATTCGAGGGGAAGGCACCGAAACCTGTCTATCTGCTCACGGAAGATGGGAAGGCAGAGCTCAGGGATGCTTCGGAAATATGGGGAAAGAACACTTCTGAGACCACACGAATCTTGAAGGAGAAGCATGGACCGAAATTCAATGTCGCATGCATTGGCATTGGTGGAGAGAATCTAGTAAAGTACGCCGCTATCATGAACGATTGCGATGAAGAGAACTGGGGTCGAGCGGCTGGTCGGTGCGGCGTTGGCGCAGTCATGGGGTCAAAGAACCTGAAGGCCATAGCATCGAAGGGAACCATGACAATACCCGTTGCTGATACCGATGCGTATAGGAAGGAAGCAAAGCAGAGGTTCGATTGGGTCAATCAGAGCATCTTGAAGATGACCCTTGAGGTCTATGGTACAGCTACAATGGTCGACTTGGTCAACGTGAAGGGTGGCATACCGACGAGGAATTGGCAGACCGGAGTCTTCGAGAACGCAGATATGATCAATGGGACTGCCATAAATGAGAACATCCTCGTGAAACGAAAGCCTTGCTTTGCGTGTCCCATCCATTGTGGTAGGATTGCTGAGGTCAAGTCTGGTCCGTTCAAGAGCAGGGGAGAGGGACCTGAGTACGAGACTATAAGCTCGTTTGGGACTATGTGCGGCGTGCACAACCTAGAAGCGATTACCTTGGCTCACTTTCTATGTAATGAATATGGAATTGACACCATCTCTGCAGGTAGCACCGTGGCGTTTGCAATGGAGTGTTACCAGAGGGGCATCTTGAAGGAGGAGGACGTCGATGGAATGGACTTCTCTTGGGGAAATGCACAACTGATAGTTGACATTGTCCACAAGATTGGAAGACGCGAAGGTTTCGGCGACATGCTGGCCGAGGGTACAATGAGGATGGCCGAAAGACTCGGTGGGGGTTCTGAGAGATTCGCAATGCATGTTAAAGGGCTGGAGCTTCCAGGCTATGATAGCCGCGCGGCGAAGGTTACAGGACTAGCCTACGCTGTCGCGAACCGTGGTGGAGACCACATAACTGCATACATCGAAGGACCTGCCTTCCTTGCCATGCCATTCATGATTGTTGATGATGCAGACATAGGGGACCCGTTGAAGGAAATCCCTGAAACCTCACTGATTGTCAAGAACTTCGAAGACGCTCTTGGCTTCTTTGATTCTATCGGCGGTTGCAAGTTCATGGGTATGGTACTCACCGCTGAGGATTGGGCCAAGCTGATCTCCACTCTGATGGGTTACGACTTCACGGCTGAGGACTTTCGTAAGACGGGCGAGAGAATTTACAATCTCGCGCGTGCCTACATTCTGAGGGAAGGATTCACTGGGGCAGACGACACACTGCCACCCCGGCTGCTAGAAGACCCATTGCCAGAAGGTCCTGCTCAGGGCCATGTGGTGAACCTGGACGTCTTGCTGGATGCCTACTACGAGTACCGCGGCTGGGACAGTCAGGGTAGGCCGACGCCAGAGAAGCTCCGTGAGCTCGGCGTGGAATGGCTGACCGAAATGATACCTACTGATGCAGAGGTCATCAAGGAAGAAGCTAGAATAGAAACTCAGGACAGCCCAACAATCTTTCATAAGGTGTCGAGAACGGCGGCATCCCAAGAAGTGATCGAAGAAAAGCCTTGGCTCAATAGCTACCAGATCGGCCCCTTCAAGCTTGAGCACTCGCTGGCCCCATATCCTGAGATGAACGTATACAAGTTTCTAGAGGACACCGCAAGAGAGTTCCCTGACAACATAGCGTGCCAGTACGTTGATGAAGAAGTGACATACCCGGAGTTAAAGCAGAAGGTCGACAAGCTAGCATCGGCTTTGGTCGACCTCGGGGTGAAGAAGGGTGACACTGTCGCGACAGTTCTTCCGTCGTGCCCTGAATTCATCATCGTGGACTTTGCAGCTATGAAGGTCGGGGCCATTCATGTACCTCTTAGCATCTTGCACAAGGCAGATGACTTGCTCCATGAGCTGAGGGAGAGTCGTGCCAAGACCGTCGTCTGCTCATATCGACGAATCGAAAGGGTCAACCAAGTGAAACACGAAACGAATGTAGAGTCTGTCATCTACACACCGACAAAGCTATTTCCGGATTACGAGTACCCGGAGATGGAGAAGATTGAGGATGAGAACTATTACCTCATGGACGACCTGATTGACAAACATGAACCGCACACGGAAACCGTCGACATCAATCCGAGAGAAGACGTTGCATTGTTGCCCTTCACTGGAGGTACTACGGGTGTTCCAAAGGGGACTATGCTGACGCATCATAATCTGACTACTGTCGTAATCCAAACCATGCAGTGGATGATGGACCCACTGAAGGAGGGAATCATAGGGAAGGGCGCTGGCGTGATATGCGTGCCCATATTCCATACCTACGGCCATTGGGCTATCCACGCGTGCATCTCGTGGGGTCTGAAGATGTATTTGATGGACTCACGCGATGTCCAGAAGATCGTTGATGTGATAAACGAACATCGCCCCTTTGCGGTGTTTGCGGTGCCAGCACATTATACCATGTTCAAGAGAATGGACCTCATCAAAGGGCAGATATTCTACTATTCAGGTGCGGCTGCGCTCCCCGCCGACCTTGCAGAGGAGTTCGAAGAGAAGTCGGGAGTGCCCATGGGCGAGGGCTACGGTGCGACGGAAACATCTGGAGTCGTTTCAATCAACCTATCGGCCTTGTCGAAGGTGACAGGTTTCATGGCCGAGGTGAAGAGGGGCGTCGGGATTCCTATCCCTGACACCGAGATCAAGATTGTTAATCCTGACACAGGTGAGGAGCTTCCGCTTGGTGAGCGAGGCGAAATGTGGGCACGTGGTCCGCAGATAATGAGAGGATATTGGCCGACACCTGGGAGTGGTCTGAAGGAGGACGGTTGGCTGCCCATGGGAGACATAGTCGAAATGGACAGCGACGGCTACTTCAAAGTCGTGGACCGAATCAAGG
Organism: uncultured archaeon; assembly: GCA_964345915.1. Lineage (GTDB taxonomy): Archaea > Asgardarchaeota > Thorarchaeia > Thorarchaeales > Thorarchaeaceae > SMTZ1-83. Next base: position 2,666 of record CAYFTD010000422.1, on the reverse strand, counting down.
ACATGATCAATGTGTCCGGCAACAAGGTCTACAGCAGGGTCGTTGATGACATCCTTCACGAGCACGAGGCGGTCGACCTTGCGGGAGTGATAGGCATTCCAGACCCAGAGAGACCCGGAAGTGAGAGGGTCAAGGCTTTCATTCAGTTGAAGCCCGAGTACAGAGAGAAGGTCTCTGAAGAAGAAATCATCGAGTTTCTGAAGGATAAGGTGAAACCCTACGCGGTGCCAAAGTGGGTGGAATTCAGGGATCAGCTGCCCCTGACCCCTGTAATGAAGATCTTCAAGAAGAAACTCAGGGAAGAGGAGCTTGCGAAACTGAGCTGACTAGTTAGAGTGGCTTGAAACACCGATGGACTTATTACAAAGCATTTAAGATGTTCAGGTTAATTCTGTTAAGGTATTCGCATTAACTCGGATGGGACTAGAAATGTTCAGCTACCTTCGCTATCCCACCAAGCAACAGGGAATCATTTGGCTCAGACGCCGCCAGAAGGAGAAACCCTCAGATATTGCCAAGGATCTGAAGGTGTCACGACCATTTGTCACCATGGCCCAGAAGACAGCTGAGGATAGAATCCTAAAACTCCTTCAGCATACAGCTTCAGTCAATCGTGTAAAGATAGAGCATCTCAGCACACAGTATGGCATTGCCAAAGGATATTGCGCTGCTTACGATACAGACACCTACATCTTCTATTCTCCAAAGATCGGTCTTCAAATTTGGTATGAACACGAGCGCGTTTGTGGTACATGCGAAATGGAGGACCAGTGCCTGAAGACTCTTCGAACGTTGGCAGAAGAGTGGGATATCCCTCTTCCAGATGACAAGCCTCCAACAGAACTTGGCGTTTACCTAGTCGATATAATTGGGAGGCGGCTGAAGTGGAGTCGAAAATAGAAAGCAGTTCAAGAATTTGCCCTGTTACTCCGGGCTCCAAGACTGGTTTGAATCGGCTTTTGAAACCCAGAACTATCTTCATGGGTGTGAGTCTAGCACTAATCTTGATGACAGCCGGTATGGTTTATCTTTGGATGCGACCACCACCATTCGTACCTCCGCCTCCACCTCCAACACCAACCCCACATGGTGCCATAGCGATTGATGGTGATGTCAACTTCTCGGACACAGCTCTACTGGAGGGGTGGTCTGGCGATGGTTCTCCTGAGAACCCGTTCATAATTGACGGGTTGGACATCGACCTTGGCGGTGAACTCGGTCATGGCATAAGCATCAGCAATACACGAGTCAACTTCACCATAAGCAACTGCAATCTCACTGGTGCTGCTTACCAAATGGGGAAGGGTGGGGGAGCCGGAATCTACCTAAAGAATGTCACCAACGGTGAGCTAGTCAACAACACCTGCTTCGACAGTATGTTTGGCATCAGGCTCGAAGGCTCGCATTTCTACACCGTGGCGGACAACACCTGTAACAGCAATGGCATTGGCATCTCCCTCGATGAATCGAGACACAACACAGTGGCAAACAACACCTGCAACTACAATACGGATGGCATTCGCCTCGGCGCCTCGCACACTAACATTGTGATGAACAACAACTGTTCCAGCAACAATAGGTTCGGCATATGGATCAGTGACTCACACTCCAATACAGTGTCCCACAACACCTGCACCAGCAACACCTATGCTGGCATCCGCCTCGAAGACTCGCATTTCAACACCGTGGCGTACAACATCATTAGTATATCCGAGGACCTTATTTCTGCAGTTCTCCCTTTGATAGGGCTGCTAGTAGGAATCACATTGCTGTGGGCAGGCTGGAGAATGGCCAAGCTTTTGAGGTTTGAGTCAGACGGCAAGTATGCAGTGGAGGAGAGATTATGATTAAGAAGAATGTAAGTTTGCTCACATTAACACTCGTTCTGTGTTTAATACTTCCAACCATATCTTCTGCCAACCAGGTTGATTTCGTAATCAGCCAGGAGGAAGCATGGTCAGATGACTTTGATCATGGAAACATCACTGAAAGTGGATGGAGTGTCCAAGGATTCAGTACGGATACCACTCCATGGTCGCCACGCAATGCGAACATCACAGCTGAAGACAAAACAATGCGTGTTTATAGTACGTGGTGGAGTGAGGCATGGCGGACAAGTAACGTTGCTTACGGCTCATGGGCTTTTGATGTCCATTGTGTAGACACTCCATCGAATCGTTTCTATATTGCATTTGTATCTGGAAGTCCCCCATTGGATCCTCAGGATGTTAACACAATGCCATTCGAGTATGGTATCATTCCAGTTGTGGGTCCGCACAGTTACGGGAACCATACATTCGTCCTGTATCGTAGACCCTCAACGAGTCCGCTCCTATCTACATTGGCAAATTACGATGTGGACAACATCTACGGATGGTGGCATATCAATATCACCCGAGATTTTGAAGGCAACTTTGAGGTGTATATCAACGACACTTTGGGAATCACATACACGGATACGACTCACACAACAAGCGACCTATTCACATTCACTGCTGAAGCCGGAATAGCACTCGACAACATTGTTGTTGTTCCATATCCTCAGCCGCCTCCAATGGCAATCAGCTCCCATGGTAGGGGTGGTGGCGGCTGAGGATATGGAACAACAACAATGTTGTCGAGTGCTATTCCGGCTTCAGCAGTGAATGTGAATAGGTCGCTTGTTG
>CAYFTD010000421.1:0-6128 GCA_964345915.1 uncultured archaeon | reverse complement strand
CACCGATGAGAAGTTTGTCTGGTGGAAACAAACAGAAGGTCGTCGTGGCGAGAGAACTCTCACGGAAACCTCCTCAAGGAGCAGGTTTGCTCCTCATAGCCGAGAATCCCACCTCCGGACTTGATGTTGCGACCACTCAGTTCGTGCGAGAAGAGTTGCTTAAGGTACGAGAGTCCGGGGCAGCAGTGCTCCTAGTTTCAAGCGATCTTACTGAGATAATGACACTCAGTGATGAGGTTGCTGTTATCTACAAAGGAGAAATAATCGGAAGAGTCAGAATAGAGGAAACCACTCGAGAGGACATAGGACTCATGATGGGTGGAGTCGTGCCTGAAACTGCAGGATAAGGGGTGAAGAAAAAGTGAAACTAGGAGGATATGAAATCGTCCTCAGAAAGAGATCCAAGAAACTCACCCTTCAAGAATCAATGCAGGTCAGGGTGGTGTCGCTGCTCATGGGTCTGGGCGCAGTAGCACTCATTGTTCTTGCCTATGGCCAAAACCCGCTTCTGCTTTATTTCAACATATTCCAGTACTCCTTCTTTACTGGGTTTGGACTTCTGGCAACTCTCTCACGTTTCATTCCTCTGCTATGCATAGCTATTGGCCTTGCTGTGCCCTTTAAGGCTAGAATTGACAACATAGGTGCCGAAGGCCAGTTCCTCATTGGGGCAATTGCGGCATCTGGAATTGCACTCTTCTACGGAGAGGGTGCCAACCCTTGGGTGATAGTACCGATTATGTTCCTAGTGGGATTCATTGCAGGGGCCGTATGGGCTCTTCCGATTGCTCTCTTCAGAGTCAAGAGCCAGTTCAAGGGGTCTGATGTTGTCATCAGCTTCCTGCTCTTCTTCCCTGCTAAATTCCTGATTGATTACCTTATCACTGGTCCCTGGAGAGATCCAGCCGGGTGGGGCTTCCCTCAGTCTCCACTCTTCCCTGAACCTGCACAGATCTTTTCTTTCCCCGGGACGCGAATACACTTCACAGTATTCCTTGGACTTGCGGCCACATTTCTGATCTATTATTACCTATTTCGTACACGGGATGGAATCCCAGAAGCAAAGCTTGGTTATGAAATCAGTGTCTTGGGTGAGAATCCGGAGGCAGGAGAAGCTTCAGGGATGAGCTTTCTGAAGGTTGCGATCATCACGGTATTAATCTCAGGCGGTCTCGCAGGCCTCGCTGGAGTGGGTGAGGTTGCTGGCAATCCGAACTTCTACAGACTACGTCCTGAACTGTCTAGATTCTTAGGATTCACAGGTATTGCAGTAGCTTGGCTGGGCGGGCTAAATCCTATAGGGGTACTCGTTAGCTCACTCTTCTTCGCTGGTCTGTTGGCAGGAGGAGTTCGAATCCAAGCAGCTGGATTACCTGTTACAGTGGTTGACCTCTTCAATGGTGCCATACTATTCTTCGTGCTCCTAGCTGAGTTTTTCATAAGAAACAAGATTGAATGGAGGTCTGTGTCTTGAGTCTTGAACCAATGGCGTCTTCAATTGTCGTTGCCGCTACTTTCTTTCTACTCCCAACACTAGGCGAAATCATCGCAGAGAGATCTGGAGTCCTCAATCTTGGAGTTGAGGGTATGATGATTTCCGGTGCTGCAGGGTCATTTGCTGTAACGTACGCCACAGGTAGCGTCTGGATTGGTTTGATAGCAGGTATGGTGATAGGCGCAGCGTTGGCTCTGATCCATGCTATCGTCACTATAACTTTCAATCGCAATCAAGTAGTTTCTGGCATCTCGCTGACAATCTTTGGAACTGGACTGAGTGGGTTGCTAGGGCTTGGCATGGCAGGTCTGCAGATAACTCCACTTCAGAATATTGAAATTCCAGGTCTAAGTGCCATTCCCTTCTTTGGACCCGTCTTCTTCAGTAAGAACATCCTCGTATATCTTTCACTCATAATGATTCCAATCCTCTGGTTCTTCTTGTTCAAAACTCGCTACGGGATTATAGTGCGTTCCGTTGGTGAGAATCCAATGGCGGCATATACTCAAGGCATAGACGTAACTCGAGTAAGATACCTCTGTGTGATATTTGGAGGAATGATGTGTGGTCTGGGTGGCGCGTACTTAACACTAGGATGGATTCCCTTGTGGACTGAGGGGATGACGGCGGCGAAAGGTTGGATAGTCATCGCACTAGCTGTAGTTGGACTGTGGCATCCAGTTGGAGTTTTCTTTGGTGCATACATATTCGGAGCCTTTGAAGTTCTCCAATTCACATTTCAGCCGCTGGGAGTTCCTCCTGCATTCCTGAATATGCTACCTTCCGTAACCACGATTCTGTTCCTTGTGATGTGGGGCATTCTCCTGAATGTGTCGAGAGTAAAACGGATAATAGGCGCACCCTCAGCTCTGTGCGTTCCCTTTGAGAAAGGATAGGATCCATGGGATCAAGTCGATAGTGCAAAGCTAGAACAGTACAACGACAGAAGCAATCACGAGGCTTACCACTGCCATCCCAATCGTCCCCCAAACGTGTCCCTTGGCATGGTAGAGTCTGAAGTCCTTATACTCCCTATCTCTCATGTGTTCGGTTCCAGGGATAATTACGAAGTCTGGCGTTATGGTCCCGACGATTAGCCAATCGAGAATCACTAGGTCTGCGAATGTGCCGAACATCATTATTCCAAAGGCGTTGAGAAACGCGTCGAGGAAGGGAATTGTACCAACATATGTGGTTTCCAGCATCAGAGTCGACGCAACAGGAAAGCCAAGAGCAATCAGAAAGAAGGGGATTCCGATAACAGCACCAATCCGCCGTTCTCTTACGGTCTGAGGAGGAACCGCGTCAGTAATCTCCTTTGGATAGTCACTGAATCCCCAAATCCGCGGACTTAGTGACACCATGACAGTCAGTAGGAACAGAGTGAGAACAACGGCAAAGATGGTTCCGTGAACAAGGATGCTGTAGACTAGAAACATTAGACCACCACACAAGGCAGTCGGACACACTCATTATTTAGATGCGTCTAACTTTTCAATCCTTCTAACTGCGTGATTGGGACCTCTAGTTCAGAACTGATAGCGACGCTGAGTGCGCTGCCTCATGTAGTTCACAATCACTAGGATTACTATTGCCATGAAGCCCATTGTGAGTACAAGGACAACGAGACTGAGAATGTCTGGGTCGAATAGGGATGTCACAGTGGTTGTGGTCGTAGTTGGCGTGGCGGTTCCGAGCATGATCTCAACAGACTCAGTGTTGCTCCAAGCACTCACAGCATCATGGTCGTCGACAGTTCGAACTCGGAAGTAGTAGACACCATTGGAGAGCCCGGTGAGTTCGCGGTCTGTATCGGTCACATTCCACTCAGCCAAGATCAAGGTGAAGTCATCAGAAGCGCTCATCTGGAGCTGGTAGTGAGCGATTGCATTCTCCAAATCACTTCCAGCAGTCCAATTCAAGGTCAGGTAGGAAACTGTGATTGTCGTCCCTGGGTCAATGAGTATAGGTTCTGTTGGAGGTTGATTGAATATAGTGACTGAATGGATACTCGTGTTTGCCATATTCAGGTTGGTTGAGTTGTCATACGCCTCAATGTAGTATTCGATGAAATCATCCACCAAGAAAGAGCCAATGTCACAGCTGTATTCGTCACCAGTTCCTTGTGTCATTCCCACCGGTTGCCAGGCCCCCGAGTTGACTCTGTAATAGCATGTGGCATTCTTGACATCTCTTAAATCGGTGATGTCTGCGAATGTGGTCACAGAGTCCCCTTGTTTGGGTGTTGTCGGTGAGAGAACTGGTGTAGATATTGTGGGGCCCACTAGGTCGTCAATGATTTGCACAAAGAGGTTCTGTGGGAAGCACCAGAAGCCCTCCGTTCCATTGTCATCTACCGCTCGGACTCTGAAGTAGTAGGTGTCATTGACGAACACAGTCATTTCGTATTCAGTGGTATACGCAGTTACTTCATCCATGATGGTCGTGAACCAACTTGAGTCACTCACCTGAATGTCATAGTGATCGATGTATCCATCAATATCGGCAGATGCGGTCCAGTTCAGCAAGAATACTCCATCATCATCAGTGCCTCCAGGGTCGTATAACATAGGTGTTGATGGGAAGTAATTGATTCCGTTCAAGTGGACTGCTGAAGACACTGACTCGATTTGGTCTGCGGAATTGTCGAATGCACGAATGTAATAGTCCTGAAAATCAGTGTCATAGAATGTTCCGATTGGTGCAGAGTAGAGGTCGCCACCTTCGGGTGTCATTGAAACATTCTGCCATTCACCACCGTCTAGGCGGTAGTGACAGGTAATGTTAGCCAGTCCATCGGCATCAGATGCATTGACATACACAGTGACCGGGTTACCATCGAGAGGGCTCGCAGGAGTGTGAGTCAGACCTGTAAGCAGTGGAGCATCATTCGCAGGAATAGCATCAGCCAACCAGTGGATTGTGTTTAGCAGAAGGACATCGTTCTCGCTGTCAAAGTAATCAATTGTGCCATCACCGTCTTGATCCTCATCAAGTGGCCAAGTAATGCTTTCCATGAAGTTACCATCAAGGACCACTGACACCTTGCCAGAACCATAGTTTGAGACTGCCATCAGTGTGATGCCATCTGCCCCCAGCCAGTTATCCCACCAGCCACCCTCTCCCCAGCAGCTTGTTCTATCCCAGTCTGTCACAATGATGCGCTCTGCATTCGCTGGGATTGTTGTGAAGCCATCACTGGCATAGAACTCCACTCGTGATACATTGTGTGTTATTGGATGAGAGAGAATATTGTCACCCGTATATGCAATCTGACTCTCGTAGTACCAATTCATAGCATCATCAGTGTCCCACAAACCATCACGACTCCAGTCATAGCCAAAATTGTTCGCGAGATCTCTGAGGTCATCTCCATAAGTAGACCAGTCAGACTGGATGAAAATCGATCCTCCGTCTGCGACATATGCATCGAGTATAGCTATCTCTGCAACATCATAGTCGTCGAAGTACGGAGGAGTGCAGATGACCACGTCGCTTGCATTGAGAAAGGCTGCGTCCATTGTGTCCATACGTGAAACTGCAAACCCAGCCTCCACCAGATCCTCCACAAATGCGATTGCGGGGTGATCGTCGTTATAGAATTGATCTTGACGTTCGTTTGTCCAAGTGTATTCTGTATCTTGTGAGTAATCGAAGACCACATGATTGGGTAGTCTGATAGCGTTACCAACTATCTGCTCGTAGTAAGGACCAGGGTCTGAGAGGTCGAATCCCATGAAGACTACGTGACCATGCCCTATTGTCTTGTGAATGACAACCCGACTGTCTGTGGAGTAGTCATCGAATACATTGGTCCCATCAGTGTTTGTGACTGCAAAGGTGTGATTTCGCGGAGTCCATCTATACTTGACTCGTCGGCCCAGTGCATCACCAAATGTGTGACGATGCATCTCAGTGAGAGCGGCACTGGGATACTGTCCCAGCACTGGACCGAACTGCATGAGGCTGGACTCGTTGTAGATATGTAGACCAAGACCAGGATTCGACGCATTACCGAAGTCGAGGAGAATCACGACTCCACCATCATCCACGAATGTTGTGAGTGTGGCGGCCCACGCGGCCCCGACGGTCTTCATGATGGTTGTATTTGCGTTCTCTTGCTCAGGAATCAATAGAATGTCATTGCCTGGCAGCTGTGTTGTAAGACTCGCATAATCTGTGAGGTTGCTATACTGGTAGTTTGTCCCGTAAGTGTTGTTGATTGCTTGCATAGTGTTCTCCCATTCTGCCCCCGGGCCCAAATCGGCAAACTCTGTGTAGACCAGAATCGATGGGGGAGTCAATGAGGGAGGGTTCTGACCAGCCAGCGAGAAACCATTCATGGACCCCTCCTCTCCAAGATCGGTAGCGAAATCTGACTCAGGATAGCAGACTACTGAAAACATGGAAGTCGCTAGTAGAATGAACAAGGAAAGCGCGGCAAACCATCTGAGCTTCAACACAATCACCTAACGTGCTCGGATTGGGCAAGGCTGAGAGTGACAGTGTGCTTCTTCGCTCTCGGACCACACCCAATCATAAGGACTTGGCCTGAGGCCATAAAAGAAAATGTCGTGCGGACAAGGGATGACTTCTCTGACGCGTCAAGAAAACCTAGCGATCGACCAGAAAC